>PUNG01000093.1 GCA_003551675.1 Thermoplasmata archaeon | reverse complement strand
TCTGGTATATCTATCAGTATCGTTCTCTCTCCTGTTTCTTCTCCGGTGGTATCCCATATGAAGTTGATATCTACGGTATCATCTACTCGCAGCACGTCCGTTTCGTTCCTTTCACTGATCAGATCGTCATCGGAGTAAAAGTTGATATCGAATTCGTTTATATCCATATCGCCTACATTTCTGACTGTAGCGGTTATCCTCACATTTTCTCCCTGTGTTACTTCCGGTGGTTCTAACGTTATATCGTCTACGATCAGAGCACGGTGCCTTTCTACGGTTATATCTTTTTGTATCTCCAGGTTGTCATGATCCGTTTCAAATGGGTCTTCTTCGACCACTACGGCGATGACCCTTGTTTCTTCCCTTTCCTCAACGGTCATATCCGCAGTCCAGTCCACCGTGATCTCACGACTAGCTCCGCCTTCGATCCCGCTTCTAGTCACGGTCTCAAAAGGCTCTTCTTCATCGTCCACGTAAAAATGGACCGTTATCTCGTCGGAAGTCCATCCTCCCTGGTTCGAAACCGTGGCTGTGATACCGACCGTTTCGCCTATACGCACAGGGTCTTCTGAGAAACTTATCTCTTCAGGGGTCAAGTCCGGCCTCATGAGTACCGATACGTCCCTACTTAGTTGATTATATCTCTGGTCTATCTCGTCTACTTCGTTGTCGGGGTCGATCTCAGCGATGATCTCATGTTCACCCGCATCTGGATTTCTCCAGTTGATCGTATCAAGCCATAATTCTTCATCTGGACCTAAAGACACCCATTCTTCTCCCAAGAAAGTCTCATCGATATTCACCTCGACGTAAACATCTTCAGCTGCGGTTTCGCCTCTGTTAGCTACTTGTACATTTATGGAGACATCTTCGCCTTCCATCACATCTGTGTTATCGACATGATCACCTTCAAGAAGGATCTCTTCCACGCGAAGATCCGGTCTTTCACGTATATCGAAGATGATCGATAGTTCGTTGTTCATCCTGTCGTACTCCTCTATCTCGTCATAAGGGTCTACATAAGCGCTCAGTTCTTTGTCTACACCGTGGTCCTCTTCACCGGGGGTCCATTCAAATTCGATGTTCACTTCTTGGCCCGCATCTATATCTATTCTATCCTCCCATATGTCTACGCCGTCTAGATAGAATTTTACTAAAACGTCTTCCCCATCGATGTCCCCTTCGTTTATAACGTCGAGACTCACATCCACAGGTCTGTTAACAACGATATCTTCGGGTTCAGTTTCTCCATCAACTGTCAGGTCTCCTTCGTAGATGTTGAAGTCGGGTAGAGGTACTTCCATATCAAAGATCATCTCTTTTATGGGGTTGTTTGCGATCTCCGTTATGGTCGGGAAATCTTCCAAACCTATATCTCCCCTTGCTGTGTGTTCCTCACCTATCTCATCTACATAAGTCCCTTCCAGGCGATAGGTTCCAACGTAATTTGAGTTGGGCCAATCATATGGATAGTTCAGCACGTCGCTCTTCAGTATCATGGTGGTCCAGCCGTCTCTTCCCGTTGTGTAGATGCCGGTCTCTTCGTCATATTCACCTTCATAATTTTTCAAGTACTCTACGGCATGTTCGTGTTCCGCCGGGTCGAACTCATCAAAATCTGAGATCATCTCTGCGCCCTCTACTGGAGTCCCTTCCCTATCCGTCGCTTGGATATGTGTCCATCTGTATATCTCAGAGGTCGATTCGTGCTCTACTATGGCAGGATCGCCGTCAGGGCTCACGTCACCGGTGACTTCCAACCCATATGCCTTGAATTCCGAATCATCGTAGACTCTGATGACACGATGATTTGGGTTCGAATCCTGAAGATACGTATCGGGTCTGGTTATCTCGGTATAACCCGGTCGGGGGTCTACATTGGATGGCCTGAAATCCACATCGATGTGACTGTTTATTACCGTCATCTTAGTATTCTCCAGCCTCATGTCGTTCTCGTAGGCCGAGTGAAGTGTTATCTCGTTGAAAGTAACGGTGACATTCTCCCCTGTAGCCTCGTTTGCAAACCTCAAATCCATATCAAATAAGAATTCGTTATCCTCTTCATCTCTATAAAACTGGTCCAGATCAAGATCCCAGATGCTACCTTCTATATCATCTGCGTGTTCATCGATATAACCTGCGGTCTTCCATTCATCCCATCCTGGTGCTCTGTACTCTAGAGGTAGTGATTCACCATATTCCTCTTCCACGGAATAGTCTACTTCGATCCATAAGGCGCTGATCCTATCGATGGGGTTCAGGTAAGGATAATCAGCGGCCGGGAAATCCATCTGGTTAGTGTCTCCTCCGAAGAGTGCCCATCGTTCGATCTCCATATCCGTACCGGGACCGACTTCGTGCCCATCCCCTACATTGGATGGCTCCCATCTCATCCTTTCCAATTGGTCGTTTTCATAGTAGTCATTTATCTCGGAGTCAATCATCAATATCTCAGAATCTTCCGCTATCAACATGGGACAATCATTGTTGTCTTCCATGGCGACGGTGGTACCGCCGTAACCCCAGCTGTAGTCGTAGCGGGGTATGTCCTCCAAAGCATCAAAACTTGAATCTTTCATCATCAATTCTGAGTCGTAAAGTCGAACCCATCCTGGGAAACTAAAAGACGAACCTTCTCTTAACGAAACGGTCGACCCGTGTGCGACGACCTCGGTCTTTAAGAAGGGTCGGAGAAGTCCGTCTCCCCTTGATTTAAGGGTGCTGTTCCACAGTGCTAGTTCGCCGCCATCTTCCAATGTGATACTCCATGGATGAAAACCATCGATAAGCAACACCAACGTTGCATCGTTTATCTCCAACCTTCCTCCGTCTCTTATCAATATATTATTATCCATAGCGAACTCAGCCTTTTCAGTACCGTTCAAGTATTGGGTTTCACCTTCTATAACCCATGTGTCGCCCCTTATCTCCAAATCGTCGGAAAGATCTTCGCTCGCAGATTCAAACTGTCCTAGAGCCCCTGAGATCGGTGCCATCATACCAAAAAGCAACAGCACACCTATGGATATACTCAGCACTTTTTTCATAAACGCACGTTGACTTGTCATATTTTTTCACCATCTAATTTTCTATTATCTCTAGCTATGCTATCACTTAATCAAACGAAAGTATAAAATATTTTGCCTCGCTAGGAGTTAAAAAAGGAGAAATCAAGCATGGATACTTACAAAACGATAAAGGAAAGAAGGAGTATCAGAAGGTATAAAGATAAAGAAGTCCCTCAGGATATACTGAAAAAGTGCGTCGATGCGGCTAGGTTATCTCCCACCGGTGCGAATCTCCAACCTTTAAAGTATATAACGGTCACGAAAGACCTTGAAAAAGTGTTCGACTGTACGAATTGGGCGGGATACATCGACTGGGAACCATCCTCAAAAGAGATGCCCAGAGCCTATATCGCGATGATCAAAGAAGAAGATGTGGGTTTTGAGCCGGATGTTGGTATCGCAGCCCAGAGTATCTGCCTGACGGCAACGAACGAAGGATTAGGTAGCTGTATATTAGGGGCCATCGACAAAGATGAGTTAGAAAGTATTTTACAAGTACCAGAAGATCATGAGTTAAAGCTGATGGTCGCCTTAGGGTACCCTGATGAGCGCCCAGAATTGGTCGAGGACCGCGAATCGGTCGAGTATTATCTTCAAGATGATGTTTTAAAAGTTCCCAAAAAACCCCTGGATAGCGTTTGGATCAAAAGATAGGTCTTCGTTCACATCCGCTCGTATTCATCTTGGTCGTAGTGGTCGTAGTCAGTATGATCACAGGCCTCTCTCCGTGGTATTTCCTCTCCTTCGATATGCCGATCTTTGACTTCGTAAGGGGGCAATTCATAGTGATCGGTTGTATTTTTCTTCGTATCTCCTCTCTTTTTCCAAAAGATCACGGTAACGCTCATCACCGCACCTATCATCACTTCACCCGCCATCACCGCGTACGTTATCATATAGACGAAACCAAAAGGTTCTTCCTTCCCTCTGATATATTCTAGGTCGTTTCTGCAAAGATGGCAAAAATCGTTGGGCGGAGCTTCCTGATCATAATCGCCGCCTTTGACCTCCACCGAAGCGGCCATGACACAATCCCCTTCACTCTCATCGCAGTGATGAGGATTGTTCAGATCTTCGTGCTCACTTTCATATCCCACACCGACCAAAGAAAGTAGATGTCCAAATTCGTGTACCAATACGGCTTGCTCTACATCTTCAGATCCAAGGTTACTGTCTAGAACTAAACTGTTTATAACATCTTTAAAGATCACTATACTAGACGGTCTTCTAGCCAAACCCAATGCCCTTTCATTTTCCTTCCAAACACCATCTAGATATAATACGTGGATGACGATGGTCTCATCCTCTCTCTGGTGGCTTCTATAACGGTCTTGATAATCCGAGATATCATCTTCATCGTATATCTTGTTTAAATTTTCCGTGAAAGGTATCGTTTCATCGATCTTACTAACGACTACCTCCTTAGATGTATATTCTTCAACCCTTTTTTCTAGTAGGTCCATGGCTTCTCTACTGGGTTCCCGGCCCTGCACGTGATCGTACTCGATGATCAATTCCCTGTAGGACTCGTTCTCAAGGTACATCTGAGAATATTCGTAGGGCTCGTAAAGCTCAAAATTCTCTTTTACCAACGGAGGTAGAAATGAATTGGTGACTAAAATCGCCACGAGTATAACGATCCAAACAACAGCTACTAGACCGTACTTCTTGCGCAGAGACATGGGATTAAACATATTACGATTTCTTCTATTTCAAATTACCTTTCGACTTCCTGTTTTTTGATGTCTTCGTATGCGCTCGAAGCGGCTTCCGCCCCCTGGCCTGCGGCGGTGACCACTTGTTTTAACGCCGAATCGATAACATCTCCAGCCGCATAGATGCCCTGTACGTTAGTCCTTCTTTCCTCATCCGTCTTTACGTAACCATTTTTGGTGAGCTCTATTCCAAGCTCTTCGGCCAATCCAGAATTGGGTATGGAGCCGATCTCGATAAAGAGTCCGTCCAGTTCTAATTCTTTTGAGTTGTCTAGTATGACGGCTTCCAATTTATCTTCTCCCAACATCTCTTCGATGTTGACTTCGAAAATAGGTTCTATGTTATCTTTTTGTTCGATCTCTTTTACTCTTATAGGTTCGGGCCTAAAGAAGTTCTCCTGCCTGTAAAGGATGTAAACTTTTTCTGCATGTTCGGAGAGCAGTAGTGCAGAAGCTAATGCGGCGTCGCCTCCGCCAACTACCCCTACTATGTTTCCCTTGTGTAGAGGCGCATCACAGGTGGCACAGTAACTGACTCCTTTCCCCACTAGTTCTTCTTCTCTGTTGAGTCCCAATCTTCTCCTTTTTTGACCTGTAGCGAGTATTATCTTTTTTGATCCGTAAGTATCTCTAGACGCTTGCACCTTAAAGTGCATGTCTTCGCCTTGTATACTCTCTACTTCGTCGTAGATGACTTCGACATCCAATCCTTTTACTTGCTCCTCCATCTTGTTGGCTAATTTCATACCACTGATGCTTTCAAATCCAGGATAATTGCAGACGTCCGGTGCTTCCGAGATGAGTCCTCCTGGCATCTCCCCTATCTGTAGAACGTTCAGATTGTACCTGGCGCAGTAGAGTGCGGCGGTATAACCCGCGGGTCCTGTTCCTATAACTATCACGTCGTACATGAAAAATGATTTAGAGAGGAACGATTAATAATTTTGGTCATCTTTCGAACAAATACTTATTATATCGCTTCCCTCTTTCTTTACCCGGTGTTCGGATGAGCGAAGATGAGGAAGACCTAGTAATATCCATAGGTGGATCTATCTTACTGCCTGATGATGACGATACCTCGTACTTGGTATCTTTAGCGAAGATGTTGACAAGGAACATAGGTGAGAGGAATCTCTATCTTGTTGTAGGCGGTGGTAGGATCGCCCGTGACTACATCCGGTGGGGAAGACAGTTGAAAGCCGACGAAGCCACTTTGGATGAACTGGGGATAAAGACATCCAGGTTGAACGCGAGGTTGTTGATAATCGCACTGGGGAGTATATCTTATCCTGTTCCTGCTACAAATTTTGACGAAGCCATCTCCGCCGGAAACCACTATCCGGTTGTTTTGATGGGAGGGACCCATCCTGGTCATACTACCGATGCGGTGGCGGCGATGCTGGCTGAAAGATTGAGATCTGAGAGGTTGATAAATGCCACATCCGTAGACGGGGTTTACACCTCGGATCCTAACAAAGACGAAGATGCGGAGAAGATAGAAGAGTTGACGTACGATGAGTTGATCGACATAGTATCTAAGGGCGAAGGCGGTGCGGGTCCGAACGTGGTATTCGATCCTTTAGCGGCGAAGATAATAAAACGGGCCGATATCGATACATATGTTCTTCACGGCAGGGATATAGGATCTTTTGAAAGTGCCATAAGGGAGGAGAAATTTGAGGGAAGCAGGATAACAGGATGATCCAGAAGATATCATGGATATATTATCATCTTTAGCGCTATGAGAAACAAAAATATGCCTACCATCGGTCGGAATTTTTCTTTAGGGACCTTCTTCAACAGATTTTTTCCGATATAGGCCCCTACGAAGGTAGCAAATATCAAAGGTACAGCTCCATAGAGCAGGATCGTATCAAGCCTGGCCCCACCGTGAAGGTAGGTTATTATCCTAGTAGTGTCGATGGTAAGAGATATAGCTCCCGTAGTGGCTATGTAAACTGGCTTCGGAAGTTTGTAGGCCAATAAAAACATGGATCTTATCTCTCCGCCGATGCCTGAAAGACCGGAAGAAAAACCGTACATGCCGCCGCCCAAAAGCGCGTTCTTCCTGCTGGTTCTGACTTCAAAGTCCTCTCTGATGTGGATGAAGATAACGTAGAAGATTATAACGACGCCTATGGCTCTAGTCAGGATATCATGAGGTATCTCCACCGTCAATCTCGCCCCGGTATAACTCAGAAGTACACCTGGCACGCCGAAGTAGAGTATCAGTTTGTATACCAGCCCTTTGCGGAACAGCGTCAATCTCCATACGTTGTTGAACCAGTGTATTATCCCGACCATCAGGAGCGTTACGGGGGGAGGGAAGAAAAGTATGAATATAGGGATGAGAATCGTCGAGATACCAAAACCGGTGAACGTGCCGAACATAGAGGCGAGGAAGGTGCTCGCCATCAACAGAACGATCACTGTTTCCATACGGAAAGCAAGAACTTGAGCGTTATATGAATTTTGAGTCTTTATTTGAATTTCAGAGTGAGATCGAGTTGGAATTCAAACGATCTTCCATGGTCGTCGGAGCCCGTATTGTATATATAGCCTATATAGATTATACAGGTAAAATTGAAATAAACAATGCCGAATCGAGTTTTGATGTTCGGTATTTCTTCGCTCGCTACAGCTCTACTACTTGCAGGACTAGCCGCAGGTCTTTACATGGCCTGGAATATCGGGGCTAACGACCTGGCTAATTCTATGTCCTCTGCAGTAGGGGCTAAAGCAATCACTCATAGGGAAGCTGTTGTCATCGCATCTGTTCTGACAGTATTGGGAGCGATATTAGCTGGTGAACACGTAACTGAGACCGTTCAAGTGGGTATTTTTGATACCGATGCTGTAGAAGATTCCACTCATCTGGCTGTAGGGGCACTCTCTGCTGTTACCGCAGCTGGCATTTGGATCACCATCGCCACTTGGAAATCTCTCCCTATATCGACATCCCATTCAATCGTCGGAGGTATGTTCGGATTCGGTCTTCTCATAGGAGGCATCGGGATAATATCTTGGGGGACTCTCGGTAGGATAATTGCCAGTTGGGTTACTTCACCTATATTCGGAGCTATCGGAGCGTTTATAGTGTTTAAACTGATCGTCTATTTTATCTTTAACTCTGAAGATCCATTTCGTACCTCTAAAAAGTATGTCCCTGTTTTCTTAGGGGCGACGATTTTCATCGTATGTATATCTCTTCTTTACAATACCACACTCTCCGAAAGGATATTCGGTCGAAGATTGGATTCGGTTCAGGCGATCTTACTTTCTTTGCCGATAGGAGGGATCATCGGTTATTTAGGAAAGTTTCCAGTTCTTAGAGGTATCGAGAGAAATGACGGAATAGATGATGTTGAAAAAATCTTTAAAAGATTACAGATACTGACTTCCTGCTACGTTGCTTTTTCTTTCGGAGCGAACAATGTTGGAAACGCGATAGGGCCTGTCATGTTGATAGTCAAAAACACGGTCGAGAACACGACTTTACCATGGTTCTTCACCAATGAAATACTGCTTATCGTTGGGGGACTAGGACTAGCTCTAGGTATAGCGACATGGGGCTATAAAGTTATCAAGACTGTCGGATTCCAAATAACCTCGTTGACAAACACGAGAGGTTTTTCAGTGGATTTTGGAGCCGCTACCACAATGCTAGTCGCTGCTATGTTTGGTATGCCGATTTCTACTAG
>PUNG01000043.1 GCA_003551675.1 Thermoplasmata archaeon | reverse complement strand
CTCTTAAGGGTATAAATACACATCATTATAAATACCTTTCCAAATAAAACGATGTCTCCACGGTGTTATGGAAGTGCAACGTCAGTATGATGATATCTCATCGAGTTTTTCTACGTGTATTTTGTAATCTTTCTCGCTGTACAGGACCATCCTTATAAGCTCTATTTCATCGTTGTCTTCAAGGAAAGTTATCAACTCTTCTAAAGCGATCTCCGCCGCCTCCTCTACGGGATAACCGAAGGCCCCCGTACTCAGAGCGGGAAATGAGATGCTTTTCAGCTCTTTTTCTAATGCCATTTTTAGACAGTTTCTATAACTCATCCTAAGATGTTTTTCATCCATATCATTGGCCGAATAGATCGGCCCTACGGTATGGATGACGTATTCCGCGGGTAGATCGTAGCCCTTTGTTATCTTTGCCTCCCATGTTTCACAACCACCCAGCTTTTTACACTCGTCGTAAAGTTCCGGTCCCGCAGCACGGTGTATGGCCCCGGCTACACCTCCACCTGGGGCCAATCTTCTGTTTGCGGCGTTCACCACTGCGTCGGTATCCTGTGAGGTTATATCGCCTTTCACTAGCTCGAGTTTAGAGCCTTTGATATCTACCTCTTTTTTTTCCATTTTTTCTCTATCATTATAACTGTGGTTCCTAGCATAAAAATCTTTTCAAAATTTACTAAATAACCATGAGATCCGATAATATTTTAATCCCGTAGAAAGATAGACGGGAGGATGACTAGCAGCGAAAGTCGGATCAACGCGGACTTACACATCCACGGTAAGTATTCCCAAGGTGTCTCGAAAAAGATGGAATTCAAGGTCTTGAGCGAACAGAGCAAGAAGAAAGGGATAGACCTTCTTGGAACCGGGGACTGTTTAAATCCGAGCTGGAGGAAAAAGATCGAAAGGTTAGAGAAAGAAAGTGGATCAGTTTTCAGTTACCGGAGTATGAAGTTCCTGCTCACCGGCGAAGTCGAAACTGTGGATAGGGTTCATCATCTATTGATCTTTCCTTCGCTCTCCAAAGTAGAAGAGATGTATGAGAGGTTGAAACGTTTTTCCTCGGATATAGATTCAAACGGTAGACCCAGGACGGAACTTTCTGGTGAAGAGCTGGCGTTGATGGCAAAGGAGTGCGGCTGTTTGTTTGGTCCTGCACATGCATTCACGCCCTATACCGGTCTTTATGGTAATCATGACTCCCTTACTTCAGCTTATGGTAAGCTCAGTGGAGACCTGGATTTTCTAGAATTTGGGCTCAGTGCGGACAGTAGTTATGCATCTAAGATATTGGAACTTCGTGATATAACGTACCTTTCCAACTCCGACGCACATTCGCCCTTTCCTCATCGCCTAGCTAGAGAGTTCAACACGTTGGACCTGCACGATATAAGCTTTGACAGTTTGAAGGCGCTTTTCAGGGGTAAAAAAGGAGAAGTCGTACGCAACATCGGCTTACCGCCAGAGGAGGGAAAGTACAACGAGAGCGCCTGCAACAGATGCTATACTCATTATTCATTCCAAGAGTCGATATCCAGGGATTGGAGATGCAGTTGCGGTGGTCGGATAAAAAAAGGCGTAAAGGACAGGGTAGAGGAACTATCGGATACTGAAGACGTACTCGAAACGAAACCGCCTTATCTTGCCATCATACCGCTCCAGGAGATGATAGCCGAAGCTGTAGGTCATTCAAGTCCCACGACCAAAAAGGTTACAACTATATGGAATAGTTTGATAGACGAGATCGGTGATGAAGTTCACGTGCTCTGC
This sequence comes from Thermoplasmata archaeon, assembly GCA_003551675.1. GTDB lineage: Archaea > Thermoplasmatota > Thermoplasmata > Halarchaeoplasmatales > Halarchaeoplasmataceae > Natronoplasma > Natronoplasma halalkaliphilum. The sequence continues at coordinate 28,116 of PUNG01000043.1, read as the reverse complement.
AAGGCCCCTATAGATGAGATAAAGGATTCGGCCGGAGAACCCTTAGCCTCTCTGATACAGGATTTTAGAAAAGAGAAGATAGAGATAGAACCAGGCGGCGGCGGACAGTACGGAAAGATAGTATCTAAAAAGAGCACGAAAAAACAGGACAGACAACGATCGCTGATAGATTTTTGACGGAACAAAAAATTTATCAATACATCCCTACATCTTAATTCGATGATCAAAACACTGATACTGACCGATGGTTTTTTAGATGAAGGTACCGCTAAGACGGCCCACGGCTTACTGAGACATTCAGAAACTTATGATATCGTTGGCGTGATAGATCCTAAGTTTGAAGGAAAGAGCGCTGACGAGATAGTCAGGAGGGGCAAGTCTGTAAAGATATATGCCGACGTATCTTCCGCCCTGGAGGAGAAAAAAGCAGATGTCTTGATCCTGGGAGTCGCTACCATAGGCGGTTATCTACCAGAGAATTTCAGGGAACATATAAAAACTGCCATAAAGAACGGCATGGACATAATCGCTGGTCTTCATCACTTCCTGAACGAAGATGAAGAGTTGAGCGGTCTAGCCGAAGATCACAACGTCAATTTGAAAGACATAAGAAGATCACCACCTTTAGACCAGTTACATTACTTTCAAGATAGAAAAAAGGAGATCGACGCCTTAACTATACCTTTTCTTGGAACAGACAGTTCCGTGGGAAAAAGGACAGCGCTTCTAGAGGTCTATGGATCTCTGAAGAAAAAGGGCAGCAAGGTAGAGTGGGTCGCAACAGGACAGACCGGGCTTTTACAGGGCCAGGATTACGGCCTCCCCCTGGATTCTATCAAAGGAGATTACATGGTGGGTGAACTCGAACATCATATATGGAGGGTTTGGAAAGACAAAGAACCGGACTTCATACTCGTAGAAGGACAGGGCAGTATATCTCATCCTGCCTACGTTTGCGGTTCTAGGGCCATACTTGCAGCCAGCCAACCCGACGGAGTGGTTCTCCAACATGCTCCCGGTAGAAGGTACAGGCACTACCAGGAAGAAAAGATCAAGTGGCCGATGCCGGAATTGGATGAAGAGATGGAGCTGATCAAAAAATTTTCTGGAGCCGACGTGATAGCCATAACTTTGAACACCGAAGATCTTACCGAGGAGGAAACGGAAGAGTACATAATGCGTTACGAGGAAAAGTATGGGTTACCTGTAGCTGACGCCCTGGGAGATATAGACAAAATAGCTGAAAAGATAGAGATGCAGAAGTAAGATTCACTCTTCTACTCTGACTCCCTGGTTGTCGGGTTTACCCACCCATACTCCGTACTCTCTATGATCATTGGGTAGAACTTTTTCTTTGACTTCGTCAACTTCACTTGCTTTGACCAACCCATATGCGGTGGGCCCCCAAGAACTCTGTCCGGCCCCGTAGGTTTCTTCTACCAACTTATCCATGACCTCGGCCACCGCAGGATGATAGATTCCACTTTGATAGTCGGCGAATGATCTTCCCACCAACCTTTGAATATTTGTTAGATGCTCACCGAAGGCTTGGATATCTCTTTTTATCAAGCTGGGCAGCAAACCCATTAAGATATTATGACATATCTTCTCAGGATACTTTCGTTCCACCTTCAGTTCGTCCATTATGGGTTTTTCCTCTTTTTCGTCGTAACCCTTCCTTTTTTCGGGGCAGATTATCAAAAATCTCCAGTCTTCCGGCACTTCGCTTCTAAAAAGAAGAGGAGGTACTTCGTTCTTATCAGTTTTTCCACCTTCTACGATGAACCCTCCCGAATCGAAGCCGTACGTACCTATGGCTGAATAACGTGCTCTTTCAAGCATCGTAGCCAGTTCATATCCTTTTTTTTCTTCACCGATGGTTTTCAACATGCCGAAACCGGTTCCTAAGGTGATCTGGGTGGTGGACCCTAATCCCACGTGTCTAGGCACACTTTTTTTTATGGTCACGTTGAAACCATGAGGTAATTTAAACTTCTTTTCTAACCTTTCATGTACTTTTTTTACGATCCTGCATTCCCTTTCATCACCTTTTACCAGGAGTCCTTTATCGTTTTTCGCTAGTATCTCTATCTCGTAACCATCTTCTAAAGTGAGTCCCAAGGCGCCGTATTCTCTTCTTAGACTCCTGCTGAGATCGATTATACCAAAATGCAGTCTGCTGGGTGTTTTGATTATCATGTTTCACCTTCTAAGTCCATGAGATGATCATTTACCTTATCTTCGTGGACTTTCATACCCAGTCCGGGTTCGTCCGATATGTGTAGCTTGCCTTCTCTAAAATCTAAACCACTAGCTATATTATCGGAAAGCATGAAGTGGCTGTCCAGATCTGCGTATTTTAGTTTTGAGGTACTGTTGAACAGGTGTGCACCTGCGGCTATAGATACACTTGTCTCACCCATGCATCCAACCATGCCGTTTACGCCGTATTCTTCCATTATATCTACTATCTTCCTACCTCCGGTCAGGCCGCCGCATTTGGCCAATTTTATGTTGATCATATCTGCGATCTCTTCGGTACAGATCTTTTCGGCCGTCTTCGGTCCTTTGATGGTTTCATCCGCCATGATGGGTATATCGGTTTCTTCAGTGACTTTTTTCAAGCCTTTGAGGTCGTCTACATGAACGGGCTGTTCGACGAATTCCACATCCAAGTCCGCGATCATATGACATAAAGTTATGGATTCTTCAGGTTTGAACGCTTGGTTGGCGTCCACCCAGATCTTCAGGTCTGGACCTCCTTCTTCACGTACCGCCTCTATCCTCCTAACGTCTTCCATCAATCCCAACCCTATCTTTATCTTGATGGCCTTGAATCCCTGGTCTATGAACTCCCTGGCGTGTTCTCTAGTTTCGCTTTCTGTCATGTGACCTATGGTCCTGTCCGTCAAGATGTCGTCTCCCACGCCGCCGAAGATCTCGTAAACTTTTTTTCCCTCCCATCTACCCCACAGGTCGTAGAGGGCTATGTCCACACCTGCCAACGCCGAAGGGTCCTCAGGTAATTTATCTCTCATGCGCTTCCAATTATCTTCAACGTCCACAACCTTGTTCTCCATCTCAGAGGCCATTACGTTAACGGCTTTGAGTATAGATTCGGTGGTCTCTTGAGTCACGCTGTTGGCGCTGGAGTTTCCCCAGCCTTCTTTTTCTTCGGATATTATACGTACCAAAACGTTCTCTGCGGTGAGAGACGAGCCCGTTGAGATCCTAAATACTTCGTCTCTGTCTATCGCTATGGGATATGTTTTTATATCATCTATCTTAATTTTCATAATATCACCATCAGGTAAGGAACCCCCACAGTTCTACTGTGGGGAGGAATTACCCTTCACCTCCGTTATGATCGTATCTGCTCTAGAAATCAACTCAAGTTTGCCATGTTTGATCGAATGATCGTATGAATTTCCATGGATATCCGATATATCAAAGTATCCTGATTTTCTTCTACCCTTAACAAATCCAACCGTCCCATCTAGTAGCTCTACTTTATCCCATCGGTTAAAACCGAAGTAATCAGAGTTATCGGCCGATATCCTCACTTCACTCCTCTCACCTTTATGAAGTCTATACCTGCCTTTTGGTATACACTTTTTGACGAACGTGTATTCCAGCTTGCTGACGAAATCTTTATCGATCAAGTCCATTGAAGCTACAGCTATGGAATCGTTCACATCTGATTTATCCAATCCCAGTTTCTTCCTGACAGCCTTCGTCATGTTACCAAAGATCACCTTTACGTCGTCAAATAGTCTCCTCAGTTCGTCCACTATGCGATCTTTCATCGAGTTGACGTGAGACGCAAACCTGTATTCCTTGTTGGTCCAATATTTCAAACTCCTCTCCGACAGCTCTATCTCTCCTGAATGTACCTTCTCGTGGCATTCGACACAGAGGGAGACCATATTCGATGGCTTATCTGTACCTCCTTCACTTCTGGGCTGTATATGATGCGTTTGTAGAGGTACATCGTCTTTCTTACAGTTGATACACTGGTGCTTGTCCCTGTAAAGAACGTACTGTCTCACTGACGTGTGTCCTTTCAACTCGCCGTTCTGGTACTCTTCTCCTTCGATATCAGGGTCCTTCACCTTCTGCATGTCGAAGGGAGCTATCTCAACGTTCACACCTTCGACGGGCAATATCTCCGATACTTTCTTCACGGCCTTCACCATGCTTTCCGCCTTCGACTTCAAACTGGGCGGCAGCCAGCCTTCTTCTCTTCGCCTGTTATCGAACTTTGGTTCTCTGTGCCTGGTCTTCCGACTTCTACGTGAACGTCTGTATCTTCTTCGCCTGTCCATCTTCGACCGGATATCGGTTCTCAACTGGACTTTCGACTGGTAGAGTACCTCTCCGTCTTCCCGTACCGCTGAAACACCAGCCTTCTTAGAACCCGTATCGAGACCGACTCTCACTTTCTGTGTATTGTCCTCGCAGTCCCATTTCAGCCGTATGGTGAACGGTGTTCTCTGTACCACTTCGGCTTTGTCGTCTCCGAGTAGATGCCTCGCTTTCGCTGGCTTGCAGGGCATCAACGGCGTACCATCCTTGTTCTGCACATATACTTTCTTGCTCATGGGTTCACTTTCCTTTATTTTGCCAGTTTGATGGCTTTAGGCCCTGGTTCTGGCAACCAGTTAGGTACCTCTCGCCAATGTTATCCCGCTTTTCTCGTCCATGCCACTTTCCCGACCCAACAGGAATGTTTAGACATTGACCACAGAGCAACGGACTGAGGTGGCATCTACAGGAAAACGAAGTTTTCCTTCGATATCGGAAAAACCGTGTTTTCCCGAAATATCCGAAGGTGTGATGCACGGGTAACGTAGCCATATTGCGTATTGCGTGGCTTAGGCTGGTAAACACAGGCTCCCTCTCGGAAAGCCCCACCCTTCTAGGGTGTGGGTTGTTTACAATATCTACACATATTTGTCAAGGGACATCTTTCACATCTCGGCTCTCTGGGTTTGCATATCTTCTTGCCGAACTGGACCATCAATTTGTTTATCTCTATCCAATATCTCTTAGGTATTTTTTTCTCTAGTACTTTTTCAGTTTCTTCCGGATGCCCCGTATTTGCGATACCAAGTCTATTGCTGATCCGGTGTACGTGAGTATCCACTGGTACTGCTGGTTCTCCGAAGCCGTAGACGAGAACGCAGTTGGCCGTTTTTCTTCCTACGCCCTCGAGGTCCAAGAGAAGTTCCAGGTCGTCCGGCACTTCGTCGTCGAACTCATGGTGTATCCTCTCGGCTATATTCTTTATCCTTTCCGCCTTAACGTTGTAAAATCCGCTGGGTATTATCAGTTCTTTTATATCGTCTAGAGGAGCTTCGGAAAGATCCTTTGGAGTAGGGTACTTTGCAAATAAGGCTTCCGAGGCCCTGTGCGTGTTCACATCTTTAGTCCTTTGTGAGAGTACGGTTGAGATCAGTACCTGGAAAGGTGATCTATCGGGTGTTTTCTTTTCATCGGGAGCCTTACCCGGAAAAGCTCCTACCTCGAATTCGTCCCTGAGATGTTCCATCATACGGTCAAAATCATGATCCATTTTCTTCCTCCTTTATTTTTTTTAGTATATCACCCAACAAGTAAAGTGATCCAGTGATGACTATTATATCTCCGTCTTTCCATTCACATTCCGCCCTGCGGAGCGCTTCTATACCGTGTCCAAAAGATCTCGCGGGACAGTGTCGTTGAAACCCTTCAGCTAATATTTTACTCTCCAATCGCCTTTCGCTTACCGGTTCAGCCGTATATGCTACGTCGGTGATGGGTCCTAAAATATCTATCATGCTCTCGTAGTCTTTATCTTCAAGGATGCCGACCACCGCAAGTAATCTGTCGTGATCCAGCTTTTCCAAACCCGTCCTCAGTGCTTGGAATCCTGTCTTATTGTGGGCGGAATCTATCATGACCCAGGGTTCTTTTTTTATTGTCTCCATCTTGCCATGAAATACGGTCTTTTCTATGCCTCTCTTGATGGCTCTTTTATCAAGGTCGAAACCTCTTTTTTGGATGCCCTCCGCTATTTCTAAACTCAAGAGTACGTTCTCGGCTAACCAGGGAACTATCCCCTGCACTTCTATCTCTCCATATGGCTCGGTCTTCAATCTGAGCGGATCTGATAGGATGGCATGATCTCTTTCGAAGGCGTAGTTGAACTCCGCCTTTTTATTTTCACAAACTTTTTTGAAATGATCTCTTATGTACTCGTCCTTTTCTCCAGTCACAAAATAATTATGATCGTTTATTATACCTGCTTTTTCACGGGCTATCTCCTTTTTAGAATCACCGAGATACTCGGCATGGTCGTAACCTATGTAGGTGATGACGGAGAAGTCGTGGGGAGCCACGTTGGTAGCATCCAGCCTTCCGCCCATGCCTACTTCAAGCACGGCAAAATCAACTTTTTGTTCTGAAAAATGAAGGAAGGCGGCCGAAGTCAGAACTTCGAAGAAACTCGGTCTTTTTTCTGGATTTTCTTCTTCGATCTTTTTGACTTTAGGATGTAATCTTTCGATGAGACGCCAAAGCTCTTTTTCCTTTATATTCTCGCCGTCTATCTGTATCCTTTCTTCGAATCTGAGGAGGTGAGGCGATAGATACAGGCCGGTTTTATAACCTCCTTCTTTAAGTATCTCCGTCAGGGCCGTGCAGACGGAACCCTTTGCGTTGGTACCTCCGACCAATACGGATTCAAGATCTTCTTGTGGGTCGCCTAGGTCGTGTAAAAAATCCTCTATCTTATCCAAGCCGAGCTTCGTTCCCACGCGTTTCAAAGAATAGAAATATTCTTCGGGATGATCGAACTCTTCTTTTGGGTCTTCTATATCTCTAGCAGCGATCATATCCTTTTCATTTTCCATGAGATCACTCTTGATTCAGTGTTTGAAAACTCTGAGTCCCGTGAACACCATGCTCATATCGTATTCGTCTACCGCTTCGATTACTTCGTCATCTCTTATAGAACCGCCGGGCTGTATCACGCTTTTGATACCAGCTTTTTCTGCCTCGTCCACCGCATCCCGGAATGGGAAAAATGCGTCGGAAGCCATAGCGGCACCTTCGGTCTCAGTTTTTGCCTTCATATGTGCTATCTTCACCGAGTCGACTCGGCTCATCTGTCCCGCACCGATCCCCACTACATGGTCCTTCTTTGAAAATACTATGGCGTTGGATTTTACGTGTTTTACGACTTTCCATCCGAACTCCATGGCCTTCAATTCATCTTCATCCGGCTCTCGTTGGCTCTGCACCTCGTAATCGTCTCTACCGGCGGTTTCAGTGTTCTTTTCCTGTACCAAAAGCCCTTCGGTAACCCATTGACAGGTGTATCCTTTACTTTCTTTGATCCATTCGGGCAGTTCCATTATCCGTATGTTTTTCTTGTTCTTTAGTACCTCTATCGCTCCATCTTCGTATCCTGGAGCTATGATGGCTTCCACAAATATTTTATCGATCTCTTCGGCCATCTCTACAGGTACTGTTCGGTTCGTTCCTACTATCCCTCCATATATAGAAACGGGATCGCATCGGTGGGCAAGTTTGTAAGCTTCTGTAATATCCTCTTTGGAAGCTACACCCGTGGGATTAGTATGTTTTACCGCCGCCACCGTTGGCCTTTTGAATTCTTTGACCATGTCCATAACGGCTTCTAGGTCCAATATGTTGTTAAAAGACAACTGTTTACCGTGGTGCTGCGTTGCTTTAAGAACAGAACTTTCTTCGACCCTTTTACTCCTGTAGAAAGCGGCCTTTTGATTCGGGTTTTCCCCGTATCTAAGATCCCATTCCTTTTCACCTACCACGTGGTAAAACTCGGGTAATTTTCCCCCTACGAATCTTTGGTGCATATATTGAGATATAGCAGCGTCGTAATTTGCGGTTTTCTGGAACGCTTTAAGGGCAAGTTTGATCCTGGTCTCCAAGAGCACTTCTTTTTCTTCTTCTAGTTCGTCTAGAACGGGTCGGTAGTCCTGGGGTTCCGTGACCACCGTGACTCTATCATGGTTTTTTGCTCCGGCTCTCAACAGGGCTACGCCGCCGATATCGATGTTTTCTATGGCTTCTTCTAGTTCGTGTTCTTTTTCGACTACATCTTCGAAGGGGTATAAGTTCACGGCAACGAGATCCAGCATCGGCAGCGCATGCTCTTCCGCTTCTTTCTCGTGTTTTCCAGTTCGGTATAAAATTCCACCGTGGATCTTAGGATGTAAAGTTTTCACTCTTCCGTCCAATATCTCGGGAAAACCTGTGACCTCGCTCACTCTTTGCACTTCTAATCCATTTTCTTCTAATACTGATGCCGTACCCCCTGAAGAGATGATCTCGAATCCGTTCTCGACAAGACCTTTGGCGAAGTCAACTACTCCACTCTTTTCGTAAACGCTTATAAGTGCCTTTTGCGACAATTGAAACACCGAACCGACCTAAGATACAGCTATTTGATAAGTTTTACTCTTACCTCGTAAAGACAATCGATATGATTTTAAATCTCCTCTCCTTAACGAAGAACATGAAGTCCGATGTCGAGATAGCTCAAGAGGCCGAATTAGAGCCCATAAACGATATAGCGAAAAAACTGGGATTGAGACAAGACGAGATCGAACCTAGAGGCGATTTTAAGGCGAAATTCAGCCTTGAAGCTGTGAAAAAATACAAAAGTAAAGGCGACGACCATGAGAGCGATCTGATATTGGTCACGGCCATGACGCCTACCAGGGGCGGTGAAGGTAAAACCACGGTCACCATCGGTCTAGCACAGGCACTTTGGCGCCTGGACGAAAAGACCACTCTAGGTATAAGAGAACCTTCTATCGGTCCCACAATGGGTATCAAAGGTGGTGCCGCGGGTGGAGGATACTCTCAAGTTCTGCCCATGGAAGATATAAATCTCCATTTTACAGGTGATCTTCACGCTATAACCATCGCTCATAACTTGGTCGGAGCCGTGGTCAACAACCATATGCATAGAGGTAACGAACTCAACATAGATCCTAGGAAGATAGTTTGGCCCCGGGTCATGGATATGAACGATCGGGCATTGAGGAACACCGTCGTGGGTCTGGGAGGCAGGAGCGACGGTATGCCCCATGAAAATTCCTTCGGCATCACGGCTTCCTCCGAAGTGATGGCCATCTTATGTTTGACCGAGAGTATAACCGAACTCAAAGAACGTTTGTCGAGGGTAGTTGTGGCCTATACACACGACAACGAGCCCGTCTTTCTGGAAGACTTCGGATGTGTTGGAGCCATGGCATCTCTATTGAAGCACGCCATAAAACCGAATCTAGTACAGACCATCGAAGGCGTACCAGCTTTGGTACACGGCGGTCCTTTTGCCAACATAGCCCACGGTACCAGCAGTTTGATCTCGACTAAGATAGGGATGGGTTTATCTGATTATTTTATAACGGAAGCAGGTTTCGGTTCCGACCTGGGTGCGGAAAAATTCTTTAACGTGGTCTGTAGAGAAGGAGATATAAAGCCCAGCGTGGTGGTGATGGTGGCTACGGTGAGAGCTTTGAAGAGACAGGGAGGCGTCTCGGTCAAGGACCTGGATAAAGAAGATCTCGAAGCACTGAAAGAAGGTTTAGCAAATCTAGATAAACATCTTAGGAACATACAGATGTTCGGCGTACCCGTGGTGGTAGCTATCAACAGATTCGATGATGATACAGAAGAGGAGATAGATTATCTTAGAAAACTCTGCAAAAGTATCGAAGTCCCTCATGCCGTGGTAGAAGTACATCAGAAAGGTGGCGAAGGAGGCTTAGAACTGGCCGAAGTGGTGATGGACATATGTTCTGAAAAAAAGAGCAATTTTAGACCACTATATCCTTTGAACGAGCCTCCTAAAGAAAAGATATATGATATAGCCACCAAGATATACGGGGCGAAGGATGTAGTCTATACCCCTAGGGCCGAGAGAGACCTTAAAAGGATCATTAAGATGGGCTTCGACGATCTACCCATATGCGTCTCTAAGACACATTACTCGCTCTCTGACGACAGGTCTTTACGAGGAAGACCCAAAGACTTCAAAGTCAAGATAAGAAGGGTCAAACTGAATTCCGGCGCCGGCTTCTTGATCCCCATGGCGGGAGATATAACCACCATGCCTGGTTTGCCTAAACGCCCGGCCGCCCTGGATATAGACATAGATAAAGATGGTAAAATAACCGGTCTGTTCTGAAGTGATAAAATGAAAGTAGAATTGATCAACCACACGCCCGAACCGGACAGATGTGCCGCGCAGGCCGCACTGACGTGCTACAGTGAGGAAGTTCCGAAAAAAGAAGAGATGAGCAAAGATGAGATAGATGAAATCTTGAAGAAGATCAGGGAAAGCGGTCATCACAGTGTGATCGAACATGCTTCCTTCACCTTTGCGATACACGACGTATCTAGATCGTTGACTCATCAATTGGTAAGGCATAGGTTGGCTTCGTACAGTCAGCAGAGTCAGAGGTACGTCGACATAGATGATTTTGACCCAGTGGTTCCGGACTCGATCAAGGATAACGAGAGAGCGGAAAGGCTGTTCAAAGATCTGATGGAAGATATACGGAAGACTTACACCGAGCTGAAAGAGACCTCGATACCTTTAGAAGATGCCAGGTACGTTCTGCCTAATGCAACCAAAACCAACATAATAGTAACCATGAACGCAAGGGAACTTTGGCACTTCTTTTCTCTACGATGCTGTAAGAGGGCACAGTGGGAGATAAGAGACATGGCCCACAGGATGCTTGAACTAGCCAGGGAAGAAGCACCGCTGATCTTTAAGGACGCTGGGGCTCCCTGCGTTAGGGGTCCGTGTCCGGAGAGCAAAGAGTTCTTTTGTGGTGAGCCTGTAAATAGGGATGAAAAGTGATACCCTAATCTATATATACTATGATGCCTATACAAAGCATGTTCGTTTATAGCCGCAATATAGCGAGATATCATCTATAAAAAAAGAGGTGAAAAGGGATGTGGAGCGAGGATATAGGGAAATATATTTCGAGCCTGTTAGCTTTGTTTTTGGTCCTGTCTGTGGCTTCCGTAGCGGTGAGTTTTTCCTGTTCAGCTACCGAAAGTGTTGAGGAGAAAACAAGGCAGTTGTCCCAGTTTGAGCCAAGGAATGATGTGGCCTGGCAGAACGCCACTGAAAGTGGACACCCCATCGCGGATGTATATGGGAGCATGGGTACTTCTGTAGCATACGGAGATATGACCGGAGACGGATCTATAGAATTGATCACCGGTTCTGAAGATATGGAGACGGCGGAAAATGATCTCCGTGGCGGAAGCGGATGGTATGAGACAAGAGAACATGATAAGGAGAGGGGTGCGTACCATAGAGAAGATGACGAGGGCAAAGACCAAAGAGCTATCAGGATATGGGACTATGATGAAGCTACTGCTGAATTGGAGGTGATGGTGGAAACCATCCCAGAAAATCTTGGTAGGATATCGTCCATAGGCACAGACCCTTCTGATTCACTTATAATAACAGGTGGGCAGGATGAATCCGAACCACCACGTTCAGACTTGAGGCTGTGGGGATACGACGGCGATTCGATAAATTTACTTCACGAGGAACAGTGGATCGACGATGATTATAACAATACGGTGCACTCGATAGCGGTGGACGATATCAATTCCGATGGCAATTTGGAGGTTGTGACTGGAGGCGTATCTAATTTTGATGATGATGGTGACAAAACAAAGGCGCAGATCACCGTTTGGAATATTGAGCACGACTCGTCACTCTCTTTGAGTGCGGAGGAAAGATGGGAGGTAGATGATCTCTCCAACGTGCAGAGTGTAGAGATAGCCGACCTAGTAGGCGACGGAACAAAAGAGATAATCACGGGAGGAGGAAGTGGAGGAGAATCGGAGATACGTGTTTGGAGATGGGACGGGGACTATCTAACACTCAGTGAATCCATCACTTGGGAAATAAACTCGGGAGTCTTTGGTTTAGATACCGCTGACTTAACGGGAGACGGTGAACTCGAGGTAGTAACCACAGGGGCCAATGAAGGCATGCAGGGAACACACGTAGAGGTGGCCGTGCTTAGCTATCCCGACCTTGAAATACTCGGCAGAGACACTTTCTTCCCGGATACGGGATTAGATATGGGGGATGCGATCGGTCAGACTGTAGATGCCGTCGATGGAACCGGTGATGGCGACAAAGAGATATATGTCAGTGGTATGGCCGAGGGACCTGTTCCCGGAGGGACCGGATTCTATGGTTTCATAATGGCCTGCCTTTATTCCGAGGGGGAAGTGGTCTTTCAGGCAGACCAAACTTGGTTGGAAGAGACAATGACCCTTGTAGAAGATCAGGTAGTTCTACCTTTAGATGGAAGTGCTTCTTCGGATATCGTTATGATCGGTTTCAATCTATATATGGGGGAAGACATACCGATGGTCGTAGAGCATGAAGCCCGTATATGGATCTGCAATTATGGCGACGGTGTCGAAAGAAACGCGTTGACCATAGATGTAGAGGGAGAAGGCACAACAGAACCGGAGCCCGGAACTCACCTATATGAAGATGGTACGGAGGTGACTTTAAGAGCTATTCCAGAAGAGGATTGGGAATTCGTAGGATGGACCGGTGATCATGACGATACAGGGGAAGAGATAACCGTGATCATGGACGAAGACAAGACCATAAGAGCACACTTTGAAGAGATGGAGATGGAATTCGACCTTACCATAAACATCGTTGGAGAAGGGACTACTGATCCTGAGCCAGGTACTTACACTCATGATCGTGATGAAGAGGTCACCGTGGAGGCCATGCCGAGCGAGGGTTGGAAATTTGTGGAATGGGGAGGAGATAATGAAAGTAATGAAGAAGATATCAGTATAACAATGGATGAAGACAAGGAAGTCACAGCCTACTTTGAGAGGCGCGAATACGAACTGGTGATAGATGTTGAAGGAGAAGGCACAACGTATCCCAGGCCTGGTGATCATATATTCGAATACGAGGAGGAGATCGAGGTAGAGGCTTTCCCCGATCCTGGTTGGACCTTCGTAGGATGGGCCGGTGATCACGAGAGTGATGATGAAAATATCACCTTGGTTATCGAGGAAAACAAGTCGTTAACGGCTAATTTTCTCAAGGAACCAAATTTTGAGGTGAATATCACTTCTCCAGAAGACGACGAAGAGTTCGAAGAAGGCGAAGAGATAGTGGTGGAATTCATCGTTGAGAACACAGGTGATATCGATGGAGAGCAAAAGATAGAATTCCTAGTCGACGGGCGTCTCATAGAAATGGAAGAGAACGTGAATATCGTCGGTGGTGATACGTTCCAAGGCCGATTTACTTGGGAGGCCGAAGGAGAAGGCGATACCGAACTTTCTGTTAGGAGTCTAGACGACGAAGATGAGGTAGATCACAGTGCGGAAGTGGTGGTCTCAGTGAGGGAACCGGATTCACCATTCCTTTGGTGGTTGGTCTTGGTCGTTTTGGTGGTGATCGTACTGGTAGCTCTTTTGGCCAAGAAAAAACGGTGAGCAAAAGATGGAACGCCAAAAAAGAAGACTTTTTTCTATTTTTTAACCAGGTATGCACCGTTACATTTAAATAACAAATGCCTGTAATACCCCATTACTCTGTCTGTTGACCAGACGTGACAGGGCAATCCAGTTCGGATCCCTTTCGTGCCGCGTCACGGTCTATGGACAACACCCAAAGCAGGGGATTCTGTCTCCATTGCTTTACGCAGAGTTAATCATATTGAGGTGTACATATGGTAGACACACATCATCCGAGAAGAGGTTCCATGGGATATTCCCCTAGAAAGCGTGCAAAGAGCACCGTGCCTAAGATCCGGTCCTGGCCAGAATGGGACGGGGAGCCGAAGCTTCAAGCTTTTCCGGGTTACAAGGCTGGTATGAGCCACGCTTTTGTTGTGGATTACAGACGTGAAAGCACAACATCTGGACAAGAGATACGCATCCCCATCACTATAGTTGAGGTGCCCCCGGCGAAAGTATGCGGTTTACGTTTTTATCAAGAAACTCATGAGGGTTTGAAGACCATGGGAGATGTATGGGCTAGTAAAGTAGACGACTCGTTGAAAAAGAGATTGCCGATCCCCAATCAATACAAAACTAGCGAGATGTGGAAAAAGATAGATGAAGACTTGGTGGATGAGGTAAGAGCTATAATCCATACTCAACCCAAACTGGTTTCGGGGATACCTAAAAAGGTTCCAGAGATAATGGAGTTTAGGATAGGAGGAGGGACCATCCAAGAGAGAATAGACTTTGGAAGAGATATACTAGGTAAGGATGTAGAATATGAAAAGTTCTGCGAAGCCGGAAGGATGGTCGACGTATCGGCTATAACGAAAGGCAAAGGATTCCAGGGTCATGTAAAAAGGTGGGGAGTTAAATTACTCCGACACAAGAATAGTAAATCAATAAGGAACGTAGGTACCACTGGTGTTTTCAGACCGGGTTATACTCGACCGACGGTACCTCAGGCCGGTCAAACCGGTTATCATCAGAGGACGGAGTTGAATAAGCGTGTCCTCAAGGTGGGCGAAGATGGCGAAGAAGTTACTCCAGACGGAGGTTTTGTAAACTATGGTGTGATAAATAACAAATATGTTGTTCTACACGGCTCCATACCCGGTCCTACGAAGAGATTGTCGATAATGAGAGATTCCGTGAGAGATGATAGATACGATGTTCACGAACCGAACCTTACGTACATATCAACCGAGTCTAACCAGGGGGTATAATCTATGAAAGCTAAGATATACAACGTTAAAGGGGAAAGCAAAGGTAAGATCGATCTTCCACCTGCCTTTTCTGAAGAGGTACGCCCTGACGTGGTGAAAAGGGCCGTTGAGGCTTCAGAGGCTAACAAAAAGCAGCCCTACGGACCTTCCAAAGATGCAGGCATGAGGCACGCTACGGAGATGCAGGGTATAGGCCAAGGGATGGCGAGGGTCCAGAGATTGACGCAGGGAGGTAACAGGGCGGCCGCAACACCACAGACTCGCGGCGGAAGGAGAGCTCATCCCCCCAAGCCTGAGAAGGACCTGTCTAAAAAGATAAACAAGAAGGAAAGAGCTAAAGCAAGACGCTCGGCTCTAGCAGCAACTGCCAACATTGATCTTATCAAAGAGAGGGGACACAGGATAGAAAATGATTCGATAGAGACCCCCTTGGTAGTGGAAAAAGGTATCGAGGATCTAGATAAAACAAAAGATGCCGTAGAACTGCTGAAAAACTTTGGTCTGTACTCAGATATAAAGAGAGCTAAAAAAGGAAAGAACATAAGAGCAGGCAAAGGAAAAAGGAGAAACCGTAAATATAGGACTCCTAAAAGTTTGCTGGTGGTACTGCCCGAGGGTTCTAAAGGTTTAGACGCATTCTCTAATCTAGCGGGCGTGAGTGCGAAAACACCCCATACACTCACCATAGAAGATCTATCTCCGGGAGGAGACTTGGGAAGATTAACTATCTTCAGTGTTAAAGCCTTAAATCAATTGGAGGATTGGTAAGTATGGTCAAATATGACTCACCTCACAAAGTGGTTTTACATCCCTACGTGACGGAGAAGGCGATGATGGAGATGGAAGAAGAGAACAAACTCGAGTTCATCTGCGATTTGAAGGCTACAAAGCATCAGATCGCGGATGCGGTGGAAGAATTATTCGATGTTGACGTCGAAAAGGTCAACACGCGTATAGACGGGAACGGCAAAAGAGCAGTCGTGAAGTTTACTGAAGAGCATTCGGCCGAGGAAATAGGCATGAGGATAGGGGTGTTCTAGATGGGTAAAAGAGTCATACCACAAAGGAGAGGCAAAGGATCACCTACGTACAGATCTCCAAGCCACCGACATCTTGCTAAACCCGGTTATCCCAAGAGTCAGGAAACGGAAGGTAAGGTTGTAGACCTTCATCACGCTCCTGGACGAACGGCTCCTTTAGCTGAAGTCGAGTTTGAAAATGGAGAAACGTCTTTCATGATAGCAAATCACGGTCTTTGGGTGGAAGAAAATATAGAGGTCGGTCCCAAGGCCAAGGTTGAAAAAGGTAATGTTTTACCTCTTAATCGTATCCCCGTCGGTATGTTCGTCTACAATATAGAGTTGGAACCCCTCGATGGTGGTAAATTGGTTAAAACCGCCGGGACCCATGCCACGGTCGTGGCCCAGGAAAGAAAAAAGACTGTTTTGGAACTGCCTTCTGGTAAGAAAAAAACAGTGGATAACAGGTGTAGAGCCACCATAGGCATAGTAGCCGGAGGCGGCCGTACGGATCAACCCTTTGTAAAAGCTGGTAAAAGGGTCAACAGTTTGAGAAGTAAAGCGAAGAGAGCTAGAAAGGTGAGAGGAGTCGCTATGGATGCAGTGGACCATCCTCACGGCGGAGGCGATCACCAGCACGTAGGTGTACCTTCCACGGTTTCATCCAATGCGCCTCCAGGTAGAAAGGTTGGTAATATCTCTTCCAAGAAAAAGAAGAAAGATAAGAAAAAGAAGAAAAAAGAAAGGTGATCAATCATGGCTGATGATAGTAAATCAAGAGGTCGACAAAAATTCACTTACCGGGGTCATACCATGGAAGAACTAAAAGATATGTCCTTGGCTGAATTGAAAGAGGTTCTCCCTGCAAGAGCAAGGCGATCTTTAGATAGAGGATTGAACGAAGGTGAGAAACGGTTGTTAGATACGATCGAAAACAAAGAGAAGGATGTTTACAGAACTCACAGAAGAGAGATGATCATACTACCACAGTTCGTGGGAAAAAGGATAGCGATACACAACGGAGAAGAGTATAAAACCGTAAAGATAGAGCCGGAGATGGTGGGTCATTATTTGGGTGAGTTCGCTCTCACAAGAAAGGTAGTCGAGCATTCAGGGCCTGGTATTGGAGCGACGCGTTCTTCGAAATATATACCACTTAAATGAGGTGATGAAGTATGGGTTATTCTATGGAGACGGATCCGGAAACCACGGCAAAGGCATTTGGACGCGAGTATCAGATATCACCTAAAAAATCGGTGGAAGTCTGTGATATGGTGAGGGGCAGAGACGTCGATAATGCTTTGAACATACTCGACGAGGTGATAGAGGGTGAAAGGGCGGTGCCCTACAAAAAACATAACAAACGTGTGGCTCACCAGAAGGGCGTCGGACCCGGAGGATATCCTCAGAAGGTCTGTAAAAAGGTCAGGTCGCTCATAGAAGAATGTAAAGCTAACGCTGAAAATAAAGGTCTAGATTCAGAAGAGCTGAGGATCAAACATATAGCTGCTCATAGAGCGGCTCCTATACAGGGCTTTAGACCTAGAGCGTTCGGAAGAAGTTCACCCCAAGATACTAAAAGAACTAACATCGAGATCATATTAGAAGAAAAGGAGGAGTAATAGTGGCAAGAGAAAAAAAGTTCGTTGAAGAAAAAATGGAACGAGTCCAATTAAAAGAATTCCTCCAAAAGGAGACTGAAAGAGCCGGCTTCGGAGGAGCCGAGGTCACCAGGACTCCCATGGGGACTCGGATCACCCTTCATACTGAAAGACCTGCTTTAGTTATAGGTAGAAAAGGTAAAAGGATCAGAGAATTGACCGATGAGATCAAAAAAAGATTCGATTTTGACAATCCACAGGTAGAAGTCCAAGAGGTAGGAGTACCTGAGTTGAACGCTCAGATAATGGCCGAAAAACTTGCATCTTCCCTAGAACGAGGATGGTATTTCCGGAGGGCGGGTCATTCTACCGTAAGAAATATAATGGATGCGGGAGCCAAGGGCTGTCAGATAGTGCTCTCGGGTAAATTGACCGGTCCCAGGCACAGGGTCGAAAAATTCCAGGACGGTCACATCAAATACTGCGGAGAAGAGAAGAAAAAATGGATAGACGAAGGCTTTGCACAGGCAAAGCTCAAACTAGGGGTCATCGGCGTTACTGTAAAGGTGATGGATCCAAAAGCCGTATTGCCCGATGAGATCGAGATCAGACCACCGGTTGAAGAGGAACCTGAGGAAGAGGAAGAGGAAGAAAAAGAATGGGAAAAGGAAGAAGAGGATAGTTTGGAAAAGGATGTAAAAGATATGGAAGTGAAAGAGGAGCCTGAAGAAGAACCGGAGGAAGAAGAACCGGAGGAAGAACCTGAAGAAGAGCTGGAAGAAGAAGAACCGGAGGAAGAACCTGAAGAAGAGCTGGAAGAAGAAGAACCGGAAGAAGAACCGGAAGAAGAACCGGAAGAAGAGCCGGAAGAAGAGCCGGAAGAAGAGCCGGAAGAAGAGCCGGAAGAAGAACCGGAAGAAGAACCGGAAGAAGAACCGGAAGAAGAACCGGAAGAAGAACCGGAAGAAGAACCGGAAGAAGAGCCGGAAGAGGAACCTGAAGAAGAGCTGGAAGAAGAACCGGAAGAAGAACCGGAAGAAGAACCTGAAGAAGAGCCGGAAGAGGAACCTGAAGAAGAGCTGGAAGAAGAACCGGAAGAAGAACCGGAAGAAGAGGAAGAGGAGTCGGGATAGCATGCCTTTGATAAAAACTGAAGATATAAGAGATATGGATCAGTCCGAAAGGAAAGAAAAGTTAGCGGAGCTGAGGGACGAGTTGATGCATGAGCAGGGTGTGGCCGCCATGGGTGGTGCACCTGAAAGTCCAGGGAGGATCGGTACCCTAAAGAGGAACATAGCTCGAATACTCACCGTGATAAACGAAGAAAATAATAAAACAAAAGGAGGAAATTGATGGCGGAAAAAGTTTGTCCAACTTGCGGGTTGCCCAAAGAGATATGCATATGTGAAGATATCGCTCGGGAACAACAGGATATAGAGATCTATAAAGATCGAAGGAGATATGGAAAGACAGTGACCATCGTAGACGGTATCGATGCGAGCGACATAGATATGGATGAGCTTGCATCTGATCTCAAATCTAAATGCGCTGCAGGCGGAACTATCAAGAAAGGTAGGATAGAACTGCAGGGAGACCATATAGAAAAAGTAAAAGAATATCTAGAAAGCAAAGGATTCTCAGTGGAGATAAGATAAGATGGTGCAAAAAAGTGATCTAGATCCAATTTACACCTCCGAATTCATCGGATCTAAGATAGAGGTGACGGACTCCGAGCATGAAGGTTATATCGGCCTAAAAGGAAAAGTGGTCGATGAAACAAAAGAAACGTTCGTGATGAAAAATCACGAGGAAAGAACCGTGCCCAAAGAAGGCAACAAGTTCAAGATCGAGATGAACCGGTCTTGGAAAACTTTGGACGGATCGAAGCTCACATACAGACCCGAAAATAGGATCAAGAAACTAGGTTGATGATAACATGGTAGAAGACGAAGTTCGTGATATAGGTGTTGACGTTAAAGCCCCTGAAGATAGCTGTGAAGACGACAATTGTCCCTTTCACGGTACACTAAAAGTTAGAGGTAGGATCATCAGAGGTGTTGTAGAATCCACAGAGATGGATGCATCAGTGATAGTTAGGAAGGATTACTCCCATCATATACCAAAATATGAGAGATACGAAAAAAGGAAGAGTCACTATCCCAGCCATATCCCTCCATGCATAGATGTTGAGGAAGGCGATGAAGTACAGATAATGGAGTGTCGGCCGCTCAGTAAAAGCAAGTCGTATGTAGTGATCTCTAAGGGGGGTAGACCATGAAGGGGATAGCGGGAAAACAGACCAAAGGACTCTCAGTGGGCAGTAAACTCAAGTGTATAGATAATACAGGAGCAAAAGAAGTGAGAGTGGTTTCGGTGATAAACTACCACGGGGTACACCGAAGATATCCCCGTGCAGGTGTGGGAGATCAGGTCGTAGTTTCCGTTGTTAAGGGTACTCCAGAGATGAGAAGAGAGTTGACCAGGGCCGTGATAGTAAGACAGAAACGACCTTTTAGAAGGTCTGACGGTGTGATGGTTGAATTCGAAGATAATGCAGTAGTATTGACACAGGATGATGGAGAGACCAAGGGATCTGAGATCAAGGGACCCGTGGCTAGAGAAGCTGCGGAAAGATGGCCAAGAGTTGGAGCAGCGGCATCTATGATAATGTGAGGTGTTTATATGAGTGAAAAACCAAGAAAACAGAGGAAAAGACAAAAAAATGCCCCTCATCACAGGAAAAGAAGGATCATGTCCTCTACTTTATCCGATAAGCTAAGAAAGAAGTACGGTATCAGGAGTTTACCCGTTCGCAAAGGAGACGAGGTGGAGATAATGAGAGGCGGTTTTAAAGGTCACATAGATAAAGTTGCTGAGATAGATAGAAGGAACGAGAAAGTTTATGTTGAAAAAGTTACCGTTGAAAAGGCCGACGAATCCAAAGAGCCTTATGGTATACATCCTTCAAATCTTAGGATAAAAGATCTTGATCTTTCAGATCCATGGAGAAAAGAAAAAGTAGAAAATATTAGCAAGGAGGGTAACTGATGAGTAAACACAGCAAACGTTACAATGCGCCTACCGAAAAATGGGGGATACCTACCAAGGAATATCATTGGGCCCCTAAATCGAAACCAGGTCCCCATCCTGCGGACAGAAGTGTACCTTTGATAGTCGTTATAAGGGATATATTGGAATATACGAACACTTCTAGGGAAGCGAAAAGGGTACTTGCGGAAAGAAAAGTTCATATCGACGGAAAAGTCGCCACGGAAAGGAACAGGCCAGTTGGCTTGATGGACGTGGTTTCTATCCCAGAATTGATGGAATATTACAGAGTGCTGTTCGATCAGAGGGGTAGGATCAGACTGGAACCCATAGATGAGAAAGATGCGGACTGGAAACTTGCTAGAATAGAAAGTAAAACCACCCTGAAAGGAGAGATCACTCAGTACAATCTACACGATGGTAGGAATATCCAGTTAGACGATGGCAGTGAATACAAAACTAAGGATGTACTGAAGCTCGAGTTACCCTCTCAAAAGGTGTTAGATTCCTATGAATTCAAAGAGGGGATGATGGCACTGATAACCGGTGGAAAACACATCGGTGAAATAGGTAAGGTCAAAGAATGCGAAAAGATAAGAGGTCCTCAGCCAAATTTTGTTCATTTTAATTCCGGGATCACCACCATAGAGAAGTACGTGTTCGTGATCGGAAGAGAAACACCCGTTATAGATATACCTGAAGTGGGGATAGTATGAGTTCAGCAATCAGCAAAAATTATGAAAATCCCATGAGAGAACCACAGCTGGTGAAGTGTGTAGTTAACATCGGAGTGGGTCAAGGTGGAGAAAAATTACGAAAGGCCTTCGATGTGCTTGAGATGCTAACAGGTCAAAAACCCGTGGAGACCACTGCCAAATCCACCAACGCTGAGTTTGGTATAAGGGAAGAGCAGCTCATCGGCTGTAAGGTAACTCTTAGAGGAGAAAGGGCTTACGATTTCCTAAAAAGAGCTTTCTGGGTCAAAGAAGATAGACTGCCGGAGGGATGCTTCGATGAATATGGCAATATAAACTTTGGCATCCACGACTACACCGAATTTGAAGAAGAGAGTTATGATCCGAATATAGGTGTATTCGGGATGAATATATCCGTGGTCGTGGCGAGAAAGGGCCTGCGGGTGAACAAGAGAAAAAATAAGAAGAAAAGTATAGACGAGGAACACAGGATGACGAAAGAAGAGGCCATAGACTTCATGGAGCATGAATTCGATCTGGAGGTGTATGAGTGATGAGTGACCAAGGACTAAAACCCAAAAAAGATTATGGGAGAAAAAAAGGATGCAGACGATGCGGTAGGAAAAGAGGTATAATCCGAAGATATGGCCTCCATCTATGTAGACAATGTTTTCGGGAGATCGCTGAAGATCTCGGTTTTGAAAAATATTCATGAGGTGAAAGAATATGAAACACGATCCATTGAATGACGCACTATCAAAGATAAAAAACGCGGAAGACAGCGGCAAGTTAAAATGTGAAGTAGAACCCGCTTCCAAACTCATCGGGCGCGTCTTAAGAGTTATGCAGGAGCATGGCTACCTAGAGCGTTTTGAGTACGTAGAGAACGGAAGAGGAGGCATTTACAATATAATATTGAACGGAAACATAAATCAATGCAGTGTCGTGAAACCCCGATGGTCGGTATCCAATGCCGATATAGAGGGTTACGAATCTAGGTATTTACCGGCACAAGGATTTGGCCTACTGGTGATGACGACAAACCAGGGAGTGATGTCTCACTCCAAAGCCAAAGAGAAAGGGATAGGAGGTAAATTGTTAGCCTATGTTTACTGAGGGATCATCATGCCTGTAGCAGCAAAAATAGAAGAAAAGATCGAAATACCTGAAGATGTGAACGTCGAAAAACGGAAAGAAGAGATCGTAGTATCGGGTGAAAACGGTGAGATCAAGAAAAAA
Organism: Thermoplasmata archaeon; assembly: GCA_003551675.1. Lineage (GTDB taxonomy): Archaea > Thermoplasmatota > Thermoplasmata > Halarchaeoplasmatales > Halarchaeoplasmataceae > Natronoplasma > Natronoplasma halalkaliphilum. Next base: position 5,728 of record PUNG01000043.1, on the reverse strand, counting down.
TTCACCCATCCACGGATAAGTATATCCGTTGAAGGTGACGAAGTGGTATTGACCGTCGATAAGCCGAGTAAAAAAGAAAAGGCACTAGTCGGTACTTATTGGTCCCATCTGAACAACATGATAAAAGGATCTCAGGATGATTTTGTTTACAAATTAAAGATAGTATACTCTCACTTTCCTATGGAAGTGACCTCTGAAGGAGACGAAGTGGTCATCAAAAATTTCTTAGGGGAAAACAAACCGAGGAAGGCCAAGATAATAGGCTCTACAGAAGCTAGGGTCGAAGGTGATAAAGTGACGGTCAAAGGCCCCGACAAGGAGGCGGTGGCTCAAACCGCGGCTAACATCGAATCCGCCACAAAGGTTACTAGGGTGGATCCAAGGGTCTTCCAAGACGGCATATACATAACTGAGAGAGCGGGTAAACCTATTAGATAAAGAGGTGCTTAAAAATGGATGACGAAGAGGATTACAAGGTGAAGAAAAAACCTGACCTGGATGAAGAAACAGAGGAGATGCTAAAGAAAAGGGAGGATATCAAGTCAAGAAGACCTCACTTCGCTAGGCAGGAATGGTTCAGACGTAAAAAATTGGATAAGGATACATGGAGAAAGCCCAGAGGTATCCATTCTCAGGCAAGACAGAACAAAAAATATCGTCCTGCAAATGCCAAGATCGGTTATCGATCTCCAAAGACGGTCAGAGGTCTCCATCCTTCTGGATTCGAGGAAGTGTTGGTTCACAACGTTGGTGACCTAGAGGGATTGGATCCTGAAAAGCAGGCTATCAGAGTTGCACATGGTGTCGGTATGAGGAAAAGGCATGATATAGAAGATAAGGCAGAAGAGATGGAGCTAAGGGTTCTCAACCCAGTCTCGAGGTGATGCACATGGATGTTAAATATCAAAAAAGGTTGGCAGCGGAAATCCTGGACTGCGGTAAAGACCGCGTTTGGATCGACGATACCATGTTAGACGAAGTGATCGAAGCGATCACTAGGGAAGAGATCAGAGAGCTCATCAACAGAGATGTGATCAAAAAGATGCCAAAAAAAGGCAATTCTAGAGGGCGCATCAACTACAGAAAAAAACAGAAATTGAAGGGTAGGAGAAGAGGTTATGGTAAAAGAAAAGGTACCAAAGGGGCGAGAGAACCCTCCAAAAAGAATTGGATGAAGAGGATACGCTCTATGAGGAGAGAGCTTAAGTACTTGAGAGATAACGAGCACATAGATAGTACTACTTACAGGGAGTTCTACAACAGAGCTAAAGGCGGTGCCTTTGAAGACCGATCCGATATGATCCTCCACCTTAAGATGGAAGAACATATAGACGAAGATTATGAAATTGAAGATAAAGGTGGTGCATGAATATGGCTGAAGGACCACGTTACAAGATGTCTTTGAAAAGAAGGAGAGAAGGCAAGACGGACTACAGAGAAAGATTGAACCTTCTCAAATCAGGTAAAGTTAGAGCAGTTGTAAGACCCTCAAATAAGAAGATAAGGGTGCAATTCGTTCGATATATTCCCGAAGGAGATGCCGTTGAAGTGACGACGACCAGTGAACACATAAGTGAGTTAGGTTGGGAAGGAAGTGGGATCAACATCCCGTCTTCTTATCTCGTAGGTTATTTAGCAGGTATGAAAGCAAAGGAAGCCGATATAGATGAAGCGGTCCTCGATATAGGACTTAACCATCCTGAGAAGGGCGGAAGATTGTTTTCAGCTTTGAAGGGCATGGTGGACGCAGGTGTAGATATCCCTCACGACCCTGATGTACTCCCTTCCGAAGAGCGTACCAAGGGTGAGCATATCGGAGAGGAAACCGTCGCTAACTTTGAAGAAGTCAAATCAAAATTGGAGGAATCATGATGTATAATTGGGAACCAAAAACCAGACTAGGGAGAAAGGTAAAAAGAGGCGAAATAACGACCATGGAGGCCGCCCTTGCTACAAGGCTCCCCATAAAGGAACCTGAGATAGTGGATTTACTGTTTCCAGAATTAGATGACGATGTCCTCGACGTGAACATGGTCCAGAGGATGACCGATTCTGGAAGAAGGGTCAGATTTACAGTTACATGTGTTGTGGGAAACAAAGATGGTTATGTGGGCGTTGGAACCGCTAAGGGAAAAGAGGTCGGCCCAACCATCCGTAAGTGTATGGATAACGCCAAATTGAAGATGATAAGGGTCAGAAGAGGATGTGGATCCTGGGAGTGTGGTTGTGGAAATCCACATACGATACCTTTTGAAGTTAAAGGCAAAGCGGGTTCCGTTACGATAGTTTTGAAACCGGCACCTAGTGGCATAGGTTTAGCCGTCGGTGAAACGGCAAAATCTATCCTGCAAAGAGCGGGGATAAAGGATATGTGGGGATTCTCAAAAGGTAAAACGAGGACCACTGTGAATTATGCTCTGGCTGTATTCGATGCGCTGAAAGAAACTTCCAAGATGAGAGTGCGGGAGGAACAGGCGGATGAACTGGGTATAATTTCAGGCGTTCATCAAGTTGAAGAAAACGTATCGGAAAAGGAGGGTTAAAAATGGCGTTCGCAGTGATCAGGGTTAGAAGTCCTAGGAAAAAACAAAAGAAGATGGAAGATACGTTGAAGATGCTGCGTTTGAATAGAGTAAATCACTGTACAGTGGTACCGGAAAATCCGATCTATAAAGGCATGCTGAACAAGGTCAAAGATATAGTCACGTGGGGCGAGCTGGACGAAGATATCCTTCTAAACCTATTGGAATACCGTTCTGATCTAGGCGCCGAAGGGATAGAAAAAAAAATAAAGGACCAGACTTCATATCAAAATCTAGAAGGATTCGCCGACGCAGTGTCGTCGGACGAAATAACGATAGACGAAGTCGATGGATTGGATAACATCTTCAGGATGCACCCTCCTAAAGGAGGATACAAAGGAGTAAAACGCCCCTTTAATCAAGGAGGATCACTAGGCTATCGTGGCAAAGACATAAATGTCCTCCTAAGAAAGATGTTAGGCCCCGAATACAGTGAAGAAGAAGAAACCGAAGAAGAAACTGAAGAAGGATGATACCATGGGTAAGAAGAAAAAAAAGAAAAACAGAGGATCCCGCAGTCATGGTCGTGGGACCAAAAAAGGCAGAGGAGCCGGAGAGAGGGGTGGAAGAGGAAAGGCAGGTCTCGGTAAACACAAGTGGACAAAATTAGCTAACGAAGATCCTGATTACTTCGGTCCTAAGGGTTTCACCCGACCTCAAAAACTGGTCCACGAAGATGAGGTAATAAACATATATCAGATCGAGGAGGCGTTAGATGAATTCATGGACCAAGGCTTCGCTACCAAGGAAGGATCGACCTACGAGATCGACCTCGATGAAGCCGGATTTGATAAACTTTTGAGTAGAGGTAACGCAACCAAAGAGATGAAGATCAAGATATCAAATTCGAGCGAGAAAGCGAAGAAAAAGATAGAAGATGCCGGAGGAGAATTGATCACAGATGAGAAGTGATACTTATGGCCAGTGATGAGGATAAAAGCCGTTTATATAAGTTGAAGCCCTTGATCGATCGGATGCCCGCCGTTAAAGCACCAGATGGACATGTGCACTTTCGGCGGAAGATGTTCTGGTTGATCTTGGTCCTCATCACTTATTTTATAATGACCAACGTGACCGTTTATGGGTTGAGTCTCGAAAGATCGTTGGATCTTTTTGAACAGTTCAGGGCCATATTTGCAGGAGAACAGGGTTCTATCGTTCACATGGGTATAATGCCTATAGTGAACGCATCCATCATCATGCAGCTGTTCCAAGGGGCCGAGATAGTCAATCTCGATATGAAGGACGAAGAAGATAGAGCGGTATTCCAGAACACTCAGAAATTTCTGGTTATCGTGATGTTATTGATCCAAGCGATCCCTCAAGTTTATGGTTACCTCATACCTTCGGAAGTGTTCGTTTCCACTTTAGGTGGTTACTTTGCCGGCCGTGGTCTGCTGGTAGCCCGCATACTCATAATATCTCAGATAACCCTCGGTGGTTACTACTTATTCTTGCTGGACGAAGTCGTTTCAAAGTGGGCTGTCGGTAGCGGTATCAGTCTGTTCATCGTGGCAGGTGTAGCTCAGGGTCTGTTCACGGGACTCTTCAATTGGGATCCGATCCCGGGAGGAGAGATGCCGACTGGAACCATACCTAGAACCGTCTACGTCATGCGCAATAACTCAGCGGCCGAGATCGCAGGAGGTGGTTTGGAGGAATTACTGATACAACCTCCTAATCCGTTGATAGGGCTGGTCTTTACCATATTAATTTTATTGTTGGTAGCATATATTGAAGGCAGCCGTATCGAATTACCTTTAGCCCACGGCAGGGCGAGGGGTGCCCGAGGCAGGTATCCCATCAAATTGGCTTATGCTTCAGTCATACCTGTTATATTGGCTGCGGCTCTACTTGCGAACATAAATCTGTTCGCCATGCTTTTCTATACGAATCCTACTTTCCAGAGTTTCCCTCTTTTAGGGGGGCAGTCTTGGTTAGGCATATTTTTAGAAGGTCAAACACAGCCCATAGGCGGAGCCGTTTGGTACATATCTCAGGTAGATGGTATACACCAGTGGCTACTACCACTTATCTCTGAGAGGTACGAGTATATGCTCTCCCCCGAAGGGGTGGACTGGGCCCACACCAAGTTCCAGATGTTGGCTAGAGTTATAGGATATTTCTTGTTCATGGTGATCACCTGTGTTTTATTCTCTATATTCTGGGTCAAGACGACTAATATGGATGCTGAGTCTGTTGCCGAGCAGATCCAAGACAGCGGTATGCAGATACCTGGTTTTAGACGGGATCCAAGGGTGCTTCAACGAGTTTTGAAAAGATATATACCTACTATCACCACGTTCAGCGGTCTCTTTATAGGTGCCGTAGCCGCAGCTTCGGATATGCTTGGATCTGTTGGACATGCCACTGGAATAAGTCTATTCCTAGCTGTGTCCATCCTTACCCAACTGTACGAACAGATAGGTAAGGAGCAGATGATGGAGATGCATCCGGCTCTCAGGGATTTCTTCGGAGAGCAGTGATCGAAGTAGTGAGGTGAAAAATCATCGCCGAAAAAGAAAAGGAAGAAGTGGAAAAAGAGGAGACTAATTCTTCCCCTGAATCTATATTCAATTTACGTAGATTCGTCTACATATTTCTAGGTTTACTTGCATTGATGGTGATGTTCGACGAGTCTCTCCGTGATCAGATGGCCGAGCTGTTGGGTATAGTATTATATCCTTTGGTGGGTTTTGGAGGAAGATATCCCGTCGTGAGTTTGTTGGGTGCCGGACTGATAATGGTAACGTTTTCAACCGTGGTCCGGGACATATACATGGACTGGGTGGATATGGCTGAAAAACAAAACATCAGCAACGAGTTCCGTAAAGAGCTCATGGAGGCGAAAAGAGCCAACAAGCAGACCAAAGTAAAGAGGATGGAAAAAAAACAGGAAGAGATCTCCAAAATGTCGATGTCGTCCTTCAAACCCCAGCTCAAATCCATGGCCATCACCATGTTGGTCGTGATATCGATATTTGGATGGTGTTGGCTTTTCCTTGAAGATCTACCCAACGTTACCTATTCAGTTCCTTGGGCACTCAATGCCACCCTCACCGATCAATTAGCTGACTGGTGTTTCATACCTTTTCCTCAATGGATAGGGGTAAAGATGCTGATAACTCTACCCTTCACTCAGGTAT
>PUNG01000132.1 GCA_003551675.1 Thermoplasmata archaeon | reverse complement strand
ATTCAACTATCTCTTCTTCGAAGACGGCTGTAACACTCCTATTGCCATCCATGGTGATATGGATGGTAGAATCAGTCCCGGTAACGTCTCCGCTCCACTGATCGAATAACCATCCATCTGCAGGGGTAGCAGTGACCGTTACTCCTTCACCCTCTTCATAGGAGTGGGTACCTTCTTCCGGTTCAGTAGAGCCTTCACCTTGGATATCTATAGTGAGTTCATATTCTTCTATAGTTTCTTCTTGGAATACCGCCGTTATACTCTTGTCGTCATCCATTGTAATATCTATAGTCGTCTCCGTACCCGTTTCGTCACCGGTCCACTCGACAAATGTCCAACCTTCGGCAGGAGTAGCTTCAACAGTTACTTCTTCACCTTCTTCGTAGGTGTGGGCACCCTCTTCTGGATCTGTACTCCCTTCTCCTACTATATTTATAGTTAGTTCATGGCCGTCGGGAACTTCCTTTGTCGTAAATTCCCAGGTAGGTGATGTCGCCGTTTCTTCACCGTCATCGGCTTCAGCATACCATTGATAAGTGTTATCGGGCTCAAGATCCTTCCAGATCACAGAAGCTCGCTCGCCGCTCGGTACCTCGTTTTTAGTTTCTATAAAGCTTTCATCGGATGCGTCGTAAAAGGAAACGTCCATGTCTTCGTCTCCCTCATGTTCCACAAGAACACTCAGTTCAACCTCTAAATCGATTCCAGTATCTCCGTCCCCTGGATCAGGATCTGCAGGAGGAATAGGACCCGACTCTCCGCCAGGTTCTTGGACAGCATCATTATTTTCCTCTTCTCCCTCTTCCTCCGAGACAGCTCTCACTAAATACCACCAATGGATATCGTCTGCATCACCTTTTTCTTCATCCACAAAACTATAGATAGCCGATCCATTTGCCACTACTTGTTCTATAGGTTCATCCCATGGACCCTCTTGATCTTCAGATCGATAGAGGTTGTAATGATCAACATTATCGGGGTCATCGGCACTAGGTTCCCACACGATCTTATTGTGATCGAATCCTATGATTCCAGAAGATGTGGTATAATCTACATTTCTGTACTCATTTGAAACTAGATTACCTTCTTCCACCTCTAGGTTTATGAATGTTCCGAATGGATATTCTCCGTATTTCTCTTCTCCTCTCAAGTAGTAATTGAAGAAAGAAATCATATATTTCCGGGCTAAGCGCTGCTGTTCTTCTCGTGAGATTTTAGGGTCGCCGTCACCTATACCTCCAAATGAATCGTCGTCTCCATATTGATTATGATTAGCTCCGTCTTTTAAATAGAACTGCGAAGGCTCATCAGATGCCTCAAGATCCTCATAGAATTCTTCAACATCCTCGGCAGGTACAATACCATCCTCTGTTCCAGCCTGAAGTTGGATCGGTACTTCTAAGTCTTCAATATCTACGTTGAGTGACAAAAGACCCCCATCAGTGTATATAGATGGTGCCATGGGTGCTATAGCTTGAACCAGACCTCTTTCTTCTAATGCGTCTTGTTCAGCGGCAAGGATAGCAGCTTGTCCTCCTGCCGAGAATCCAGTAAGTCCCATCCTGTCTTCGGCGATCTTTCCTTCAAGAGGACTACCTTCTTTTTCATCTTCATCTTTCATCAACTCCAAAGTCGAAAGTAGATCATCGGGCCATCCATCATCATAAAAGAAGCCGAGATCAGGGATGGCGATCACAAAACCTCTGCTGGCATAGTACTCGCCCCATGATACAAAAAAATCAGGATTGTGAGTGAAACCATGTCCTAGAGCTAATGCGGGATAACCATCTTCAGGATCTTCCGTCGGATAGTAGATAAACAGGTCGTCTCCATTCATCTCAGTCTCCCATACTTCAAAATCTTTGTCTCCCATCTCCCCTAAAAAATCATAGTGATGGACCTCAAGATTCTCCGGCGGTGCAGGTATATCTCTTTCATCGGAAATACTAAAAAAATCCCAGTCTTCATCTGTATCCATCTCGTGACTTCCCGCGGAAAATATTCCTGCCGATAGGACAGACACTAATAAAACTATAGACACCAAACCTACAAAAAAACATCTCTTTGACTTCATATCTATCTTTCCTCCTCAACATAAACAGGTTGAGTTTTCATTTGATAATAAAACATGAGTTGAACTATTTAAAATTTCCTAGAGTGGATTGGCTGTTGTTCTGGACACTGTAACACTATGTCATATATGCATCAACGGTACTCTTCACAATCGTTGCAGTACCATCGTTCATACTCTTCTATATATCTTAGTTCACTGCCGCAGCTTTCACAATTACCTTCGAGCTCTTCGTTTTCCGTTTCAGAAGTTGTTATGGCTGAGGGTACAGCGTCGTCATTTTCTTCTTCATCTCTCTTCTTCAGTAATAATACTACTAAGATGACTCCTATCAAAACTAAAAGTAGTATCAATATCCACCATGGGAAGGACTCGTCGTCCTCTGGATCGTCTGGATCATCTGTATCTTCTGCGGTATGAACTGTGAATGAAACCATATCTGTCTCTCCTTGGTCCGAACTCCTTACTTCGAATTCTATCTCGCCTTCTTCCTCAGCATACCATGTGAACTCTCCTTGGTAACTCTCATCCGGTCCTAGACTTATCGTCTCTGTTTCAACATTTACTCCGTTAACATAGAGTTCGATGTCCTGTTCACCTGTAACATCTCCAGTGTTTGTTACCCTGTATTCTACGACTATCTCGTCGCCTTCTTCGAATCCTTCGCCATCTTGAGGAGAAACGATACTCACTTCAAAATATGCTTTTCCTAACTCCTCAAAGAGAACCGTTACCTCTTTATCTTCGTCCATGATGACCGTTATTTCATCTTCTTCTCTCTGACCCTCTAGAACGTCTCCCGACCATTCTACAAAAGACCAACTATCTTCTGGGATCGCTTTCAGGTTTACCTCAGTACCTTTTTCATATTCGTCCTGTTCGGGTTCGATATCAACTGTTCCTTTCCCCTCACAGTTAACCGTAAGCTCAAAATATATCAGCTCTTCCTCAAAGAGGGCCGTTATCTCTTTATCCTCGTCTATAACGATATATATCTTCTCGTCAGTACTTTGATGGTCGCCGGTCCATTCTACAAAAGTCCAGCCTTCCGCAGCGTTCCCTTCTACTTCCACTTCCTTCCCTTCAACATATACATGATCACCAGGTGCCGGTTCCGTAGTACCTTCACCTTCTACATCTATTGTGAGTACATGCTCATCATCTCCCAATTCTTCAAAATGAGCCGTTAACTCCTTGTCGCTGTCCATCATGATGGTTACCTTTCTTTCTGATCCTTCAAGGTCGCCAGACCATCCAGAAAAATACCAACCTTCATCGGGATTCGCTTTTAGTGTTACTTCCGTTCCCTCTATGTATTCCTCTTGATCAGGGATAACTTCAACGACACCATCTCCATCTATATCTAAGTCGAGTTCGTAGTAACCTAACTCTCCAAAATGAGCCGTTAACTCCTTATCGCTGTCCATCATGACGGTTACCTTTCTTTCTGCTCCTTCAAGGTCGCCGGACCATCCATCAAAATACCAACCTTCATGGGACTCCGCCGTCACATCTACTTCAACACCATCCTGATAGAGATGATCACCAGGTGCCGGTTCCGTAGTACCTTTCCCCTCTAGATTTATAGTAAGTACATGCTCATCATCCCCCGATTCTTCAAAATGAGCCGTTAACTCCTTATCGCTGTCCATCATGATGGTTACTTTTCTTTCTGCTCCTTCAAGGTCGCCGGTCCATCTATCAAAATACCAACCCTCTTCCGGGAATGCCTTGAGTTCGACTTCGGTACCTTCTTCATATTCATCCTGCTCAGGGTCGACTTCAACTGCGCCTTCTCCATCCACGTTAACAGTTAGTTCGTAGTACTCTAACTCCTCAAAATGAGCAGTTACCTCTTTATCATGGTCCATGGTGATCTCTATGGTCGTGTCCGTGCCTGTCTCATCTCCTGCCCATTCGACAAAAAACCAACCTTCGTTCGGTGAAGCGGTCAATTCGACTTCGGTTCCCTCTTCGTAAGTGTAGGTACCAGGTTCTGGGTCAGTAGTTCCTCCTTCTTCTGCATATATGGTCAATTCGTACTGCACTACCTCTTCTAACACTGAGACGGTAACTCCATCCTCATCATCTTCACTGGCTACCGAAATAGTGTATGTTCCTTCTTCTTCGGCCATCCAAGTGAAATGACCTTCATGTTCTTGATCGACTTCTAGCGTGACTTCCTCAGTATCTTCCACCGCACCGTCGACCTTTAACTCTATGGTTTGGGTATCTTCGATATCACCTATATTAGTAATAGTGTAATTCACTCTCACTTCATCGCCCACAAAAACCTCATCATCATAACTAACGATTTCCATATCAAAATATGAATCTTCTTCGGAGATGGTAGTGAATGACCATATATCTGACTCTGCACTTAGTTCACCGTCGTCAGCAACTGCATACCATTCATAACTCGTTTCATACTCTAAATCCTCAAAAATCAATCCTGCTCTTTCCCCACTTTCAACGTCATCAACTACTCCTATGATACTATCTTCCATAGCATCATAAAACTCGATGGACATGGATTTCCCTTCGGAATGGTCAACGAATACGCTCAGTTCAGGAGACAAAACTACACCAACCGCATCATCTTCTGGTTCCGGGTCTTCAGGAGATAACGGTCCTGAATATAGGGTGGTAAAAGATCTAGTGGGCGATTGCGCAGTTTCGCTTTGACTGTCCTGGGCCACCGCGTACCATTGATAGGTTTCGCCTTCACTAAGACCGCTCCAGACAACGGATGCTCTTTCTCCACTAGTTACACCACTTTCATCATCGATCAAAACATCATCTGCCGCATCGTAAAACGAAACGTCCATGGGCTCCTCTTCCGTGTGAACTACCAATACGCTCAACTCAGGATCTAAAGGTACGTCGGTTGCCTCATTTTCTGGTATCGGATCCATGGGCGGCAGAGGACCTGGTTCGCCTCCTGGCTCCTGAACCGCATCTTCGTTATCCTCTTCTAACCCATTCTCACCTACAGCTCTCACCACATACCACCAATATATGTCATCAGCGTCACCTTTACCTTCGTCAACATACTCGTACTGCTCCAAATCCTCTACCGATACATTATCGATGAATGTACTCTCATCCCAAGGACCAGACTCTAATTCTGACCTGTAGATATTGTATTCGCAGACCTCACCTATTGCCTCATCCGAACTTGCATCCCACGTGAGTAAATTGTGCTCGATACCCTCCTCTTCACCCCTCCTAGACAAGATTATATCATCTATGTTCCATGTGTTGATCCTATCACGAACACCATGATAATACCACGAGATGTAAAGTGTTTCAGAACCAACATCATGACTCTCGTCTATCTCTAAAGTCAACTCTTCGGGAGGCAAATCTTCATCGAGCTCTTCAGACCAAACTGTTGTCCAATGATTGCCATCGGTAGAGGTCTCAACGTAGAAAGATGAAGAAAAATCACCACTATAATCCACATGATGTTTAAAGTTCAATTCTAACTCTGTCGATCCCGATGTATCTATTGCCTGTGTATATATCCTGGGTCTAAACCACGCTGAACCTGAACCAGCTTCTAATACTAACTCAGGTGCGGTTCCACCAGCAGCATCACTGTCTTGAACGGCCCACTCTACATGGCTTCTAGTCCATTCCTGAGGAACGAGTCCGAGTGCCGCCTCTTCAAAGTCCTCTTCAAACATCGTTATCAAACCTGTTTCTCCATGATGTTCTACCACAAAGTTATCAGGAGGTTCTGGTGGATTTCCGATTATCTCAAAGATATCTTCGCTCGTATCCACTCCCTCACGAGATACTTCATCAAATGCGCGGACTCGGACTAAACATTCACTACTATGTGCATTGTCTACGGTCCAAATATAACTTCCAGTGTTATCCTGACATTCAGCTATCGGACGCCAAGATGATCCTGAATCAATACTATAAGATAATTCTATATACTCTATGTCATCATCACCTCCAGTAGCACTCCAGGTTATCTCTTCTTCATCACCAGCATATAATTCCTCACCACCATCAGGACCGTGCAACGTTACTGAAGGCGTTTCTCCGGATACCTCTTCTTTAGCATTGTAAGCCACTAAAGAATAATCCTGGCTATTTTCACCGATCCTTACGGCATCTCCTGCAATATTGCTCGCTCTAACCCTTACAGTATAAACGCCTGTTTCTACTTCCTCCTGCGGTATATACACGTTCTCAACATTGTTGGTATCATCCCAACCATCACCACTGTAGTCAAAATCACCTATAGCATCAGAATTCGCTTTTGTCCATCCATCTTCGAAGGCGTTACCACGATAAAAGTCGCCGCTTGGAGATTCGATCTGTAAATCAAGGTCGTTTATCAGAGCCCTATCGCCATCCGTATCAAAAGATGCTTCTTTATCAGTCCAAACAAGACTAAATTTCAAAGGTTTATCCTCTTTATCAGCCTCTATAAAATGTAAATTTTCCTCTGAACTCTCGGTAAAAACTGTTTCCTGATCGTATAGGTTAAATGAGACAGGGTCATCTTTTGGGCGTTCTAATTTAGATATGTCAACCATACCCCATCCTTCGTCCTCATTAGGTATAGGTCCTGTATTTCCATCAAGTTGATTTGCCGTGTTTATCAGCAGTGCCCTGACCATTGCAGGACTGGGACGTTCTCCATAATTTTCTTCATACCATTCAACTACTACGGCCGCGGCTCCTGCAACAGCGGGAGTTGACATAGATGTACCTGAGTGATACCAGTATCCACTGGTAGTACCTGTTGAATAGATACTACGTCCAGGAGCAACCACGTCTGGCTTTATACGATTATCTAAGGTCCAACCTCGCGAACTAAAGCTTGCTATGTTTTCCGGATTGGAATATCCTTCGTCCGGATTATAGGGTTGTGTCGCGCCTACCCCTATGACATTTTTTCCTGTTGCAGGACTGTCAATTCCACCCTCTCCTTCGTTACCCGCTGCAACCGTGATAACCATCTCTTCGTCTCTAGTGGCTGTATCGTAGTGGAAAGCCCTTAGATCATAAGCGCCGCCCACAGCAGCACCCCATGAATTAGTATGTACGTAAGCATCTGCGTTCGTCTTCGCTAACTGAACGATCTCGTAAATATCCGTAGGACCTACATACTGGGCTCCTTCATCTGCGCCAAAAACTCTCATAGAATAAAGTTCCGAACCGGGTGCGGAACCCTGGGCTGCATAGTAATCGTTGTAAATATTCTCTCCCGTACCACCATAAGTGTCCGCCGCCGCAGAACCGGCACAGTGTGTTCCATGGCCATGTTCGTCCGCCCAGGTACCACTCTCATCATAAGTATATCCACCTATGACTCTATCCTGAAAGTCTGGATGTTGACCATCTACAGAACCGGCGCCGAGACCTGTATCTGCTACGGCTATAACCACGCCCTCACCGGTGTAACCTATCTGGTTCATATACGAGCCAGATTCTCCATGTTTCCGGTAAGCGTTGTCTGGATCATCATGCTCATCATCGAAGAACCATGATCCTCCTCCTATAACTTGTGTAGCCATCTCATCATTTAACTCTGGTTCAACGTACTGAGATACGTATAAAACATCTTTAACACTAGCTAATTCGTGAAGAGTTTCTTTTGAATCTATGAATGCTCTTAAGGTATAACTTCCATCTCTTAATTCCGCGTGTGAAAAAACTTGAACGGTATCTTGAATGGTTTGAAAGCTTTCTAAACTCGTACCGGGCACTAGATATATCTCTACCTCGCCAGGACTCAGATCCGCCTGGAACTTATAACCGGGATGATATATGCCTACCCAATCAACGAAGTCTAACTCTGATACATCTCTAGCCTGTTCGGGCGTCATCCGTACTCGGTAGGCATAATTGGGCACGTAGTTCAATATCTTTACCCCTTTATCTTCCAAGGTAGGGCGCCAGTCCCGAGCTATAGGACCGACTAGATCTATGATGTAAATACCCTTTGTTCCTGGTTCATAACCGTCTATGCTGAGTTTTGGACTGAATTCTGGTTCCCCCTCTTTTGTGTTGAAGGTATATCCACCAACTGTGAGTTCGTTTCTGTGATCTAAAAGACGGATATCATAATCATTGTTCAATTCAGTTAGCGCGTCTTCTTTTATTTTCATCAGTACACTAGATTCATAACGTTCTATTATCTCACCCTTATTTTTAAGAGAATATACGTCTACTCCATCCTCAACATCATCTACTAATACTATAGTTTCATCATAGTTTTCAACAGCATCCAACACAGGTAAACCGTAAAATAAAGAAACCACTAACAAAAACACACACAAACTAGCCAAAAACATCTTATTTGTTTTGATCATTTTATGATCCCCGCATAATTGCATCAAGTGAGGTTATCAAACTATTTAAACTCTGATACCACATGTGGACTTTTTTGTTCGTACGATTCGATCTTTTTAGTT
>PUNG01000060.1 GCA_003551675.1 Thermoplasmata archaeon | reverse complement strand
TGGGAAGAGATCAAGTCACATGAAAAGAATAGCCGGAATAAAAGACAGGATAGTAATGAGCCGGATATTAATATCGATCATTCCCTACCCGCTCTTCTCAAAGCTTATAAACTACAGAAAAAAGCCGCTGAAGTCGGGTTCGACTGGCCCTGTATCCAGGGACCCCTGGAAAAGGCCCGGGAGGAATTAATGGAATTGGAAGAAGCTTATGTAGAGGGAAATCAAAGTTCTGTTGAAGAAGAACTTGGCGATTATTTGTTTACAATAGTAAACCTGGCCCGGTTTATGAATGTAAATCCGGAGCTGGCTTTGGGAAAAACAATTGGTAAATTTATGGAGCGTTTCTTGTACGTTCTAAAAATGGCAAAAATAGCAGGCCACCCGATTACCGAATATTCTCTTGAACAACTGGATAAATGGTGGGAAGAAGCTAAAAAAATAAGGAAAACAGGCAAATAAAGCAGGAATCTTCAAAACAAGGTCGAATACACAATACCATAAAGGGAATCATAATATGCATGAGGAGGGCTTGAACTGTGAATAAGTCTGAGCTTGTTGATCTGGTTGCAGAGAAAGCTGGAATGTCCAAAAAGGACAGTGAAAAAGCGGTAAGAGCGGTACTAGACAGCATTACTGAAGGGCTGGTTAAAGGAGATAAAGTCCAGCTGGTTGGTTTTGGGACTTTCGAAGTTCGTAACCGCAAGGAACGTGAAGGCCGCAACCCCGCGACCGGAGAGAAAATTAAAATTGAAGCTTTGAAAGTGCCGGCATTCAAACCTGGCAAAGCCTTGAAAGACAAAATTAAATGACATCAAGACTTAGCTGATTTTTCGCTTCGTGCTATAACTATGATGATATCCCCCCTTTCAGTGGTCGATCTTGTTCTGCCTGATGGGGGGATATTTTCCAGGTAATGATATAGTTTAACCCGGTTTGGGTAAGCTATGCTTTACGGGGAGTGCCTGCAGGATGGAAAGCTGGCAAATCAATAATTTAGCCGGTCTGGTGAAGTGAATAAAAATGGTTTTAGGCGCAAAAAAACAAAGAAAAGTCGACCCCGGTTTTCCCAGCCACCGCAGAGAAAGCAATTTCAATATGTACAGGCTTTTTTGTTACGTTGGGGTCTTTTTGATTTGCTGCCTGCTTTTGGTTATCGGTGCTCAGCATCTTCGTCAGCTCCAGGCTGAACAGGAACTGCTGGAATATAAAGCACGGATCGAAAAGCTTGACCAGCGCCACCGGGCAGCGGAAAAAAAGATTGATCGGCTTCACGATTTAGATTATATAGAGATTCAGGCCCGTAACCGGCTGGGCCTGGTTAAACCTGATGAGACAATTTTCCAGCTCGAGGATTGACATTATTATCAAAGCCGTTATAATAACAGTATCTTGAAATTACTATTGAGGAGGAGTTTTTCATTAAGAAGGAAGACATAGTAGTTGGTAGTATTGTGGAAGGAGTGATAACCGGCATAACTAAATTCGGTGCGTTTGTTGAACTATCTGGCGGATCTACCGGCCTTGTACACATTTCTGAAGTTGATGATGATTATGTTAAGGATATCAACGATTTTTATAAAAAATCCGACAAGGTCTCAGTAAAGGTGCTCTCGGTTGAGAATAACGGAAAAATAGGACTTTCCATTAAACAGGCCAAGAAAGGATATATGCCCAGTAACAAAAAGGCAAGAAAACAAGATAAATCTGAAAATAAGGCCTCATTTGAAGATAAAATGAACCGCTTTCTCAAAGAAAGTGATGAACGCCTGTTAGATTTGAAGCGCAACACCGAGTCTAAAAGAGGCGGGCGCGGTTCTTGTGGAGAATCATTTTAAATATAACCGGCATTTATTCCCTATTCTAAACAGAAAGGCACTCTTTTTGAGAGTGTTTTTTTATCTAACCCTTACTGATATTTATTCAATGGCTGATTGGTTGTGATTAATCCTGTCCCAGCTGGAAAAAGTTAAGGATTATATAAAAAAACGCTTTCTTCTCGATAGAGGAGAAACGGTTGTTGTCGCCGTATCCGGGGGGCCTGATTCGTTGGCCCTCCTGCATATGTTAAAGGTTATTTCTGAACATTTGGAACTGCTGCTGGTAGTTGCCCACTTAAATCACCACCTGCGACCAGAAGCTGATCAAGAAGAATTTGAAGTTAAAAAAATTGCCGAAGCCTGGTCTCTTTCCTTTGAGTCAAGGACAGTTGATATCCGGGGTTTGAAAAAAAGCAGGGGTATTTCTGAGGAGGAGGCCGGGCGATTGGCCCGTTACAACCTCTTGTTTGATACGGCCCGGAAATACGGCGCTTCCAAAATCGCCCTGGGCCATCATCTGGATGATCAGGCTGAAACGGTCCTCTTAAATATTATCAGGGGAACGGGAGTAGATGGCTTGGCCGGAATTCTGCCGGCTCGTAAAAGAGGCTTTTTCAGGCTGATCAGGCCTCTTCTGTGCCTCAGGCGCAGTGAAATCGAAGCCTATTGCAAAGATAATAATTTGCGCCCCTTTACAGATAGCAGCAACCTGGAAACAAACTATACCCGGAACAGGCTGCGGCTTGATCTGATTCCCCGTCTGGAAAAAGAGTATAACCCCCGGATCAGAGAAGCATTATTCGGGTTGGCCGCCCTCGCTTTTCAGGACAGGCGGTTTTTACAAGCCCTGGCCAGAAAAAAGTACCTCAAACTGGCCCGGTTTAACCGACAAGAAACTATGATAAGCAGAAAGGAACTGTCATCAATTCCCCTGGCATTGAGCGGCAGGATATTGCGGATAGCTCATAATAGATATGCTCCAGCAAGAGAGCTGGACCGGTTTCATATAGCAAAGATTATTGAAATGATGAAAAGCAAAAAAACTACCGGACAAATAACCCTTCCCGGAAATGTCATGCTTTATCTCGCCCAGGACCAAATCATTATGACCGTGGGCCGCCAAAGAAAGAGAAAAGCGCCGGTTGAAAAAACTTTGGAGATACCGGGAAAGACCATATTGCCGGGGGGCTCTATAATTGAAGCCAGTTTAAGCGATCCAGAAAAACTGTCCTGGCCGCCTTCAAAGTACCGTGCTTACCTGGACTATGATCTATTGCCTCCGGGAAAATTGGTGGTTAAGGCCAGGTGGCCGGGAGCGCGTTTTCATCCCCAGGGTTCTGGAGGCAAGAAAAAGTTAAAAGACTTTTTGATTGATCAGAAAGTGCCTGAGCACCGTAGGGATTACATCCCCCTGATCTCAATTGGTGATGAAGTTTTGTGGGTAGCAGGTTTAAGGATCGCCCACCCTTACCGGGTGACCGATAAGACCACGAAGGTGCTGCAGCTGGACTTTAAAAAGCAGAGGATGCCCAGGGAGTGAAATATCTGCTACAATAAAAGAAGGTGGAGGTAGTAATGACAGATCAAAGCGCAGGCGACATCGATATCGAAAAATTTGAAGTTTTATTATCGGCGGGACAGATCGAAACACGGATCACTGAAATGGCTGAGGTTATTTCGAAAGATTACCGGGGTAAAAGGCCTTTGCTGATTGGCATTCTAAAAGGAGCGGTTATCTTCCTGAGTGATTTAATCCGTTCTCTTACTGTGCCCCTGGAGATTGATTTTATTGCTGTGTCAAGTTACGGAGACGCCACCGCTTCTTCCGGAGTGGTCCGGATTTTAAAAGACCTGGAACAAAGTATCCAGGGCAAAGATGTTCTTATTGTCGAAGATATTGTCGATACTGGTTTGACCTTGAATTACCTGGTTGAAAACCTGGGTAGCAGGCAGCCGAATTCCCTAAAGGTGGTCACCCTCCTTGACAAGCCCGATCGCAGGAAGGTGAAATTTGAACCGGATTACTGCGGTTTTATTATACCGGATCGCTTTGTGATTGGTTATGGCCTTGATTATGGCGAAGATTACCGGCAGTTATCCGATCTGCGTGTTTTAAACGACTAAACCCGTTCTAAACCGCCTGCAATATATATAATTTCTTTAACAAGTAACCTGTTTTATTGCCTACACCCTGGCAGTGTGTTACAATTTATTTCAGCCTTTGAGGGCTTACGTGGAGAGGAGGGTACTTTTTGAGCCCATTTGTGAGACAGATCTTATTTTACCTGGTCATAGCTCTGGTAGTAGTCATCTTGCTGACTACTTTTAATACCGGGCCCGAACCTGAGGAAATAAGCTACAACCAGTTTGTAGAAAAAATAGAGAACGGTGAAGTGGAGAAAGTTGTTGCCCATGGTAATGAAATTGAAGCTGTACTGGTTGACGGCACTGAAATAGAAACAACCCGCCCCGAGGATCACCAGCTGACACAGCTGCTGTTGGAGCACAATGTTTCATATTCGCCCCACCCCGAGCGTGGTCCTGAATGGTGGCAGACCGCCCTGACCTACATGATTCCCTTCCTGTTAATCATCGGGATATTTTTCTTCTTTATGCAGCAATCCCAGGGCGGTGGTAACCGGGTCATGAATTTCGGCAAAAGTAAGGCTAAACTTCAGGAGACCGAGAAGAAAAAAGTTACTTTTGAAGATGTGGCCGGCGCCGATGAGGAAAGAATGGAGCTTACAGAAATTGTCGACTTCCTGAAAGATCCTCGCAAATATATTGAACTGGGGGCAAGAATCCCCAAAGGGGTTCTCCTGGTTGGCCCCCCGGGTACCGGGAAAACTTTGCTTGGCCGGGCCGTAGCAGGCGAAGCAGGTGTGCCATTTTTTAGTATCAGCGGATCTGACTTTGTGGAAATGTTTGTCGGGGTCGGCGCTTCTCGGGTCAGGGACATGTTCGAAAATGCCAAAAAAAATTCACCCTGCATTGTTTTCATAGATGAGATTGATGCTGTGGGACGCCAGCGTGGAGCAGGCCTTGGCGGAGGCCATGATGAAAGAGAGCAAACTTTGAACCAGCTTCTGGTAGAGATGGACGGTTTCGATGTCAATGAAGGGATCATCATCATTGCCGCAACCAACCGGCCCGATATACTTGATCCGGCCTTGCTCAGACCCGGACGGTTTGATCGGCAGGTTACTGTTACCCTGCCTGATGTTAATGGACGGGTAGATATTCTGAAGGTCCATACCAGGAGCAAACGTCTTGCTGAAGACGTGGATCTCAGGGTTGTTGCTCGCGGCACACCTGGTTTTACCGGGGCCGACCTGGAAAACGTGGTTAATGAAGGAGCTTTGCTGGCAGCCCGCGCTTCTAAGAAAAAGATCGGAATGAAAGAACTGGAAGAAGCTGTAGAGCGGGTGGTGGCCGGGACCCAGAAAACCAGCCGGGTCATCAGTGAATTCGAGAAAAAAATTGTAGCTTATCACGAGGCCGGACATGCCCTCGTAGGTTATCAACTCCCGCATACCGATCCCGTTCACAAAGTGTCTATTATACCGCGCGGTCGTGCGGGTGGGTATACACTGATGTTCCCCGAAGAAGATCGTTACTATATGACCCGCTCGGAACTGTTGGATCGGGTCAGCACTCTGCTTGGCGGTAGAGTAGCGGAAAAGCTGGTCCTCAATGATATTAGCACCGGCGCTCAAAACGACCTGGAGCGGGCTACCCAGATTGTGCGCCAGATGATTATGGAATACGGCATGAGTGACAGTCTTGGGCCGATAACCCTGGGTAGAAAGCAGGATCAGGTTTTCCTTGGTCGCGACCTGGGCCGTGACCGTGACTACAGCGAAGAAATTGCAAAGGCAATTGATCAGGAAATTAGAAAAACAATTGACGATTGCTATCAGAATGCCCAGGATATCCTGGAAGAAGACCGCAGCAAACTTGAGAAAATTGCTCAGGCCCTGCTTGATAAAGAAACCCTTAATTCCAAAGAAATTAAAGCGCTGGTCGAGGGCAGGGAATTGCCTGTAGAAAGCGAGGAAGATGAAACGTCTGACGGGGAAGAGTTAGAAGATGAGAATATTACTGCCCCTGGAATTTCTGAAGAGAACGCCGAAGATCCAGAAGATGTTGATGAAACATCTGACGAAACCGAGGATCCTGTAGAGGTGGATGAAATACCTGAGGAAGCTGAAACCTCTGGCGGGCAAGAAACTGGAAGCGCCGAAAATGAAGAGGAAACTGAAAAAGAAAACCGGCGGGCATCTTTCAGGCGTCATCAGGAACAGGGTAAAAACCCCTTCAAAGATCATTAATTACTTTTAATCAACCAGAGCCAGGCGAATGCCTGGCTCTGAATTTAGGTGCGCCCGGCATGGGTGTTAACTTTTTAAGAAACCGCCATAATGTGGGAGTGAGTTGCTGTGGCTCCGGGGCTAACTGATATTGAGGGTATTAAGGTAGGTGTTGCCTCCAACAACCATGCGGTTACCGGGGTGACGGTAGTGCTGGTTGAAGAAGGAGCCCGGGCTGCTGCTGAGGTCAGGGGTTCAGCTCCGGGAACCAGGGAAACCGATCTGCTCAAGCCGGGATGCCTGGTCGAAGAGATCCAGGGCCTGGTTCTGGCCGGAGGGAGCGCATTTGGACTTGATGCAGCAGCAGGCGTAGTGGACTACCTGGAAACAAAAGGCTGCGGTTTTGCCGTGGACCAGTTCAAGATCCCTATTGTTCCGGTTGCTGTGCTTTTTGATCTGCTAATTGGAGACGGCCAGGTCAGGCCCGATAAAAAGATGGGTTATGACGCCTGTAGCGGAGCTTCTACCGGTGCTGTGCCGGAAGGGTCGGTAGGGGCCGGGTGCGGGGCAACGGTGGGAAAATTACACGGTATGGATTGCGCCGTTAAATCCGGGCAGGGTTCTTTTGCAATCCGGAAAGATACTCTAATCGTAGCTGCCCTGGTGGCGGTAAATGCTTTCGGCGATGTTTATGACCACCGGGGCCGGTTGCTGGCCGGCCCGAGGAATCCAAAAACCGGAGTGATGGAAAAGACGATTGACCTGCTCCTGGGATCTAAACAGGGCGGCTGTGCCGGGAATACCACCTTGGGAGTTGTAGCCACCAATGCAAAACTGGACCGGCTCTGCCTCCAGAAAGTTTGCCAGCTGGCCCATAACGGCCTGGCCCGCTCCATTTGGCCTGTCCACACAATGTGGGACGGAGACACAATATTTGCCCTGTCCCGGGGAGAAGTATCTGCCGATGTCAATATTGTCGGGCTGATGGCCGCAGAGGCGGTAGCCGTTGCCGTGGAAAGGGCGATTATCACGGCTGAATCCAAGGGCGGAGTGCCGGCAGCTGGTGACCTGTAAGGTAAATAATATAATATCAAGTCGGATATAAAAATATGTGAATTCCTGAACTATATGGCAGGAAAACGCGGCCGGATGTTGAATTAAAACCTTTGTCTGCGTTTATGCGCAGAGGGAGATAGCTTTTAATAAAATAATTGAAGGAGGTTGTTTAAATGCCGTTAGATCCAACAAAACATGCTGACTGGGAAATTGCAGAAGCTGCTGAAAAGAACATGAAAAAAGTATACCAGTTAGCAGAGGAGCTAAAACTTGACCAGGAAGAGCTCCTGCCCCACGGCCATTATGTGGCCAAAGTAGATTACAAAAAAGTCCTTAATCGCCTGAAAGATGTACCTGATGGGAAGTACATCGATGTTACTGCCATTACTCCCACTCCCCTTGGGGAAGGCAAATCAACATCAACTATGGGTTTGACCCAGGGTATGGGTAAACTCGGTAAAAATGTTATTGCCACTATCCGCCAGCCTTCCGGTGGGCCGACCATGAACGTAAAAGGCTCCGCTGCCGGCGGTGGACTGGCCCAGTGTGTTCCTCTGACGCCCTTTTCTCTCGGCCTGACCGGTGATATCAACGCTATCATGAATTCTCATAACCTGGCCATGGTTGCTTTAACTTCTCGTCTTCAGCATGAGTTTAATTCAAGCGATGCATTCCTGGAGCGCAGCGGGCTGAGTCGTTTAAATATCGATCCGCGCAATGTAGAGATGAACTGGATTATTGATTTCTGCGCGCAGGCTCTCCGCAACATAATCATCGGACTGGGTGGCAGGAGAGATGGTTTCATGATGAGCTCCGGGTTTAATATTGCTGTTTCTTCAGAAGTTATGGCCATCCTGGCTGTGGCCAACGATCTGAAAGATATGCGGGATCGGATGGGCAGGATTGTAGTTGCTTACGATAAGCGGGGTAACCCGGTTACCACCGAAGATCTTGGCGTGGCCGGTGCTATGACTGCCTGGATGGTCGAGGCGCTCAATCCCAACCTGATGCAGACCATTGAAGGTCAGCCGACGTTTGTCCATGCAGGGCCGTTTGCCAACATCGCTATAGGGCAGTCTTCCATCGTGGCCGACCGAGTGGCTCTGAAGCTTGGTGATTATGTAATTACCGAATCCGGTTTTGCCGCCGATATTGGTTTCGAGAAATTCTGGAACTTGAAGTGCCGTATGTCGGGCCTGAAGCCGGATTGTGCCGTACTCGTGGCAACGATCCGGGCTTTAAAAGCACACGGCGGGGCGCCCCTGCCCAAGCCGGGACAGCCGCTTGATCCCGCTTACGGACAGGAAAATGTAGAATGGGTGGAAAAAGGCTGCGACAACCTGATCCATCACATTAACACAATTAAAAAAGCCGGCATCACCCCGGTTGTTT
>PUNG01000042.1 GCA_003551675.1 Thermoplasmata archaeon | reverse complement strand
TTTTGAAGGGAGGAAAACCAAAGAAACCTATGGATAAGGGAAGACCAGAGGAAATAGAACCGGATTTCGAAAGAGGAGATAGTGACCATATGACACAGGGATGGAGACCATAAGATATCTGGTCAAGATAACCAAGAACAAAGTTCTGAATTTCACCATCAAAGGCAAAAGTCTATACTATGGTGTGCAACAACCATCATATTTTAAAAACTGGTTAACCAGACTTACTAAATCTTCTTATTATTTTCTTCATGACGAACTCTAATTTTGACCCTTTGTCTATTATCTTTCCACCAACCCTTCCTTCAGACAATTTCTTCTCGATCATGTTTCTATCAAGCCCTTCATCGCTCTCTACCCCTCTTATCAAAGTTAGGGTTTCTCGGCCTATGTATGTGTTTTGTTTCTTGTTAATTAACAAAAATGTTATTTACTGATAACAAAGCACAGTGATATCATAGTGGTTTAATTATCTACGAGTGAAAGCATCGAAAATAACCTTGTTTAAAACTGATAGATCCCACCGTCTTTAGACGTATATCTTAGTAAAATCATAAAGTTTTGATAACGACATCATCTAGATGTTCCATGACCTCTTCTCCGACCTCTTCAGAGACGGCGAAGATGATGATATCGTCTTCACTCAAGCCCTCATATAGATCCTGAATCAATTGAACGATCTTCGGTCTTTCCTTCCACTCATCTAAACCGTGGATGATGACCACACTTTCATCCGTTTCTCCCATGAAGTCGGATATCAGAAATGGGATCATCTCTGCGTGTTCTTCCAGATCCGGGTTGAGTGTATCACGTCCTAGAGTTTCACTGAGTTTTACCAATGAAGTCTTCTCCAAGTTGTACTCGGCACGGATCTCTTCTTTATCCTTCGTAGAAAAGGCAAGTCCCGGTGTCCCATGATGTACAAGATCCGCAAAGACATCGAAAGCTTTACCGGGATCATCGGTCAAGTAAACGATCCCCTCTTCAAGAGAAAGTTCACTCTCTCCATCTTTGATATCTTCCACGTTTGGAGCGATATTGATCAATCGGTGTTTCCATATGGCGTATCCATAAACTACAACAGTACCACCAAAACCAAGGAAGGTCACGTCCACATAGTACATTCCTGTAAGTGGGTTTGTCCCTGTGATGGTGATCAGGTTCCCGATCAAACCCAATAAAGAGCCGACCAAAAGTGTAAGGGACTGGCTCCTTTCCAGATAGTATCTTGGTTTGACAGCTTTCCAGATCAAGATGATATAGCTAATAACTATCATGATATAGTTGTAAGGAACGTGAAAATATTGGAATAATGGACCCTGTGTTATCGGGAAGGAACCATCACTGATGGTTCCATAGTGATGCATCCACTCGTGACCTGCTGCTATTGAGTAGGTGAGAAGTGAGATATTGATCAGTGGGAAGACCATTATCAAAGCGGTTATCTTGAACCGGTTATCTGAATTCAACAGCCCGCTCACCTCGAGAACGGTCAGAAGGAATAGGGGGCCTATAAATGCGATGAAGTAGAACTGTGTTTCGTAGAGGAAGATGATGAACGTATAAGGTTCTATCTCCATCCCGACGTATCTAGATACATACAACTCATGGACAACCCATAGGAACATCCAGATACCTATAGAAACTGTAAGGAGACAGAAGAATCTGTTCGTCCAAGATCTAGGATTATCTATATAAATGGTGTAACCTAGGGTGCACATCAGACCGGCGATTATAGGTAATATGAAGACCCAATAATTTGTGAGAGCGAACATTTTATGCTTCCTCCTTTTTAGAACGTAACGGTCCAAAGAAATATTAAAGTTTCGTATAGAAGTCGATTTATTATTATAAAAAACTCCCCTATCGAAGATTATATATCGAACTTTTTCCTACATCCCCCGAAGATAGGTTTTTCTGATATGGAGATATCTAAATGAACTGGGGTAAGCTGAACGATAAGCACATAAGGAACAGGATAGCGGTATTTATACTGGTGGTCATGGCTACCCTCCTCATAGCCGACCAGTACCTTTTACCCCCTAATTATCAGATGGTCATGGCGGAATTCGATATCAGTGAAAGTCGTATGGGATTGATCTCCACGATATTTGTAGTATCGGGAGTGGCCGTGACGGCCTTGTGGGGTTTCCTCTCCGATATCAAAGAAAGGAAAAAATTACTGCTCATCGGTGTCATGGTCGGAGAGATACCCTGCTTTGCCACAGCCTTCGTTCAGAGTTATGATCAATTGTTGCTGACAAGGATCTTCACGGGTATAGGAGTAGGAGCTCTCATACCCATAGGTTATTCCTTGATATCCGATATATATGAGGAGGGAAAAAGAGGGAAGGGCTTCGGCTATATCCAGGTAGCTTTGGGTCTTGGCTCTCTGGTCGGGATGATATTGGCAGGGACCCTGGCAAACTGGAGAACGCCTTTTATCATCGTTGCTGTACCCAACTTCTTCTTAGCACCGTTATTTTATTGGATCATGGTAGAGCCGAAAAGGGGAGAAGGGGATAAAGAATTGAAGGATTCTCTAAAAGAGGGGGCTGAATACAGTTACAAGATCGACTTGAACACCGTAAAAAAATCTTTCAAAACAAAGACCAATCTTATGATATTCAGCCAGGGGATAATCGGTATGATACCATGGGGGGTATTGACCTACTGGCTCGTGTCTTTCCTTATAGTGACTAGAGGCATGGAGAGGGGCACCGCTACTTTCGTTTTACTCATCGTCGGTAGTGCAACGGTTTTGGGTTCCATAGTTGGAGGTCTACTTGGAGATCGTTTTGAAGACCGGATGAGAGGTGGAAGAGCGATATTGGTTGGGATCTCGATGTTCATCGGTGCTGTGGCTTCCATAGGACTTATCGTTTACCCTTTACCTCGTACTCTAGCTGTTAGAGATTGGATCATATTGACGATCTACGTCTTCTTGTTCTTACAGACCATCACATTTGCAGCTCCCAACGTTCCGGCAATAATATCGCAAGTCAATCTACCAGAGGATCGAGGTACGGTCTTTGGTGTTTTCAACATATTGAACAATGGAGGTATGGCACTCGGTCCAGTATTCGCTGGATTCTTGGTAGGATTACTGGTGAGTTTCGGCTATGGAAGACCTCTAGCCTATAGGAACGCCATGATAATCGGTGCTGCATTTTGGATACCGGCATCTTTTATTTGGATATGGCTTAAAACACAGTACCCAGATGATAGAGATAACATAAAAGATATCCTTAAAAAAAGAGCTGAGGAACTCTAATCTTTGATATACTCTTTAACGATATCCGCTGATATTCCTTTTTCTTTGGCTATTTTACCGTAAACCTTTGCACTCTTCCTGACCTTTCTTTCACACGTTTTAAAATCTATTCCTATCAATCCAAACCTCGGTTCGAATCCTTCAGCCCACTCAAAATTGTCCATGAATGACCAGTACATGTAGCCCCTTACGTCATATCCTTCCTCTCTAGCCTTGTGTATCTGGATCAGATGTTTCAGGATGTATTCAACCCTCCATCTATCGTCATGGGTGGCTATCCCGTTCTCCGTGATATATAGAGGTCTATCATACCTGTCATGTATCTCCTTTATCCCTCTATATATCCCTTCAGGGTGAACCGTCCATCCCATGAGAGTTAGTTCCCCATTTTTCACTAATTCGGTTTCAAAGAACATCTTAAAAGGATTCCAGCTGTGACTCGCTTCATGGAGGGTATAATAATTTAGACCTATAAAATCGGTATCACTCTCCGGAACACTGTAACTTTTCAGAGGTGTTTTTACCTTACCATCCCACAGACCGTCTAAAAAGTTCCAGTTAAATAGATCATCGGCCTTATCAGCGGCTTTTATATCCTTTTTCTTATCGGTTTTTGGCCTGATGTCAGGAAAATGTTTGACGATACCGACGGCCTTATTTTTTCCCTTCAATATCCCATAAGCCGCGTCGTGGGCTTTTATCAGATTTTTTTCCGCTTTGGCCGACTTCAACAAAGAGGTCTTGAAAGGGGGCCATTCACCTGTCAAGTAGGAATTCATGATATATACCATGGGTTCGTTTATAGTACAAAAAATATCCACACCGGATATCTCATCCCTGATAGTTTCCACGTAATCTCTCCAATATCTGATATTCTTATCCTTGAGAAAGCCTCCTTTTTCCATGAACCATGTTGGATTAGTGAAGTGATGGAGGGTCACCATGGGCATTATACCTCTTTCATTCAGTAGATCGATGATATCCTGATATCTATCCAATGCATTGTTGTTTTTTTCTTTCTCTTTAGGAAAAATCCTGCTCCATTCTATGGAGAATCTGTAAGAGTCATAACCGAGTTCGGCCATCAATTCTATGTCTTTTTCATAACGTTTCCAGTGCTCACAGGCTCGTCCAGAACGGTATTTTAATCTACCTCTCTTTTCCGCCTCCCACCATTGATTGAACCGGTTGTCTCCTTCGATCTGATGGGATGCAGTAGCGGTACCGAAGGTAAAATCTTGAAAATCGATCATATGTTCAAGGTAAAATACCAGAATATATTATGATTTTCCCTTATTGTTTTCGAAAGATTTATTTCATCATGAATGTGTCATCTTTTAAACCACCTTTAACATCCGGTTCGATCAAAAGGATATCACAGAGAGATGGTCACATGCAATTAGAGAAAAAGAAGGTAAAAAAGAATGACGGGGTCTATGTCATCTATTACGATTTTTCCGACGTTGAGTTTTCCCCAAAAGAAGAGGGGCGTGGATAAACTGTCTGAATTGAGATGGGACCCTTTCCAAAAAGAATGGATCATCACGGCTACACATCGTCAGAAGCGCACGTTCAAACCACCAAAAGACTTCTGTCCATTCTGTCCTGAAGAAGGTTCAGATACACATAAGGACATCGACATAGAATACGATATAGCCGTGGTAAAGAACAGGTTCCCTTCGCTGACCGAGTATCCACCTGATCCAGAAGTTGAGTCCGATGATGTCTATAAGACCAGGAAGGCTGAAGGTATCTGCGAAGTGGTGTTGTTCACTTCAGATCACGATGCCGTCATGTCGAAAGAACCTCTGAGCAAATTTATCAAATTAGTAAAGGTATGGAAGGACAGGTATGAACAGTTAGGAAAGAAGGACTTTATCGACTATGTCTTCATATTCGAAAACAAGGGAGAGGAAGTCGGTGTCACGTTGAACCACCCTCACGGCCAGATATACGCTTATCCCTTCGTTCCTCCTATAATCCAAAAGGAATTAGAATCCAGTAAAGAACATCTTGAAGAACACGGTAAATGTTTATTCTGCAAGATCCTTAGCAAAGAATTGAAGGCAGAGGAAAGGATCGTATCGAAGAATGATTCGTTCACAGCCTTCGTACCGTTTTATGCTAGGTATTCTTATGAAGTGCATATATACTCCAACGCTCATCTACCTTCCCTGGAACATTTTGATAGAAAGCAAGAGGAGGATCTGGCGGATATGTTGAAGGATATCCTGACGAGATATGATGGGCTCTTCGGCTTTGAATTCCCTTACGTCATGGCGCTGCATCAGAAACCTACCACGGAAGGCGGTGAGGGATACTCTCACTTCCATATCGAATTCTACCCCCCTTACAGAACGGAAGATAAGTTAAAACATCTAGCTGGAAGTGAGATAGGAGCCGGTACGTTCATAAATAACTCCTTGGCCGAGGAGAAAGGTGGAACATTAAGAGATGAAGAAGGAAATGATCGGATATGAAAGAAGATATTATCAAGATCAGATCACCCGGCAGAGTAAATCTCATAGGAGAACATACGGATTATACCGGTGGATATGTAATGCCCATGGCAGTCGATCTTTACACTGTTGTAGAGGGAAAGAAGAACGATATCGTAGATGTTCATTCCGGCGCTTTCGATGAAAGGAAAAGATTCAAGCCCGACGATCTTACTAAGTCCGGTGGATGGCTGGATCACGTTAAAGGGGTCTATTCTGTGTTGAAGGAGGAGGGGTACGATATAGGAGGGATGAAAGCAAATATCAGAGGCGACCTTCCTATAGGTTCCGGCCTGAGTGCCTCAGCTAGTTTCGAACTAGGTGTTATGTTCCTTCTAGATGATCTGTATAAGCTCGACCTGTCCAGGGAAAAGATGGCCTTACTTTGCCAAAGAGTAGAAAACGAGTACGTAGGTGTATCATGCGGGATAATGGATCAATTTGCGATCTCATTGAGTAAAAAGGATCACGTATTACATCTAGATACTGGATCCTTAGAATATGAACACGTAAAATTTCCAGAACAACTAAAAGTGGTAGTGTTCCACACAGGAGTCCAACGAGAATTAAAATCTTCTGAATACAACCAACGTAGGAGTAAAGTGGAAGAAGCGTTAGATTCGCTGGGGAAAGAGAACTCCAAAGATCTAGACCCGAAATCGATAAAATCCTTACCTAGCTTACAAAGAAAAAGGTTGGGATATATCATGAGAGAAAACCGTAGAGTGGTTCAAACCAAGGAAGCATTGAGGTCCGGCGATCTTGAAAAGGTCGGCGATATCTTGATCGAAGCCCACCGAGACATTTCCGAAAATTATGAGGCCAGTTGTGAAGAGTTGGACTTTATCGTAGAGAAGGCGGTAGAACATGGAGCTTTAGGTGCAAGGTTGACTGGAGCCGGGTGGGGTGGGTCCGTTATCGCCCTCGTAAGAGATAAAGATTTGAACCTATTCGCAGAGCATGTTTTTCGAGATTATAAAGAAAAATTTTCCTATCCAAATGCAGACCATTTCTTTGTAGAGCCCACCGATGGTGTCGGAAAGGATGTGAGTTGATATGTCATATTCATTCATCTTCCACGGGAACTTACAATATGCAGAACTCTCGAAGTCGGAGATCCCTGAGATAATCGAAAGGTCATACAGGCCCACTATAGACTTCCTGCTAGAAAAAGATATAAAATTCGCTCTTAACATAACCGGATATTCTTTACGTTTTATCCCGCCCGATCTCATAGATAAGATCAAAGAAGGTATCGATGACGGGATCATCGAGTTGACTGGGACCTCCTATACACATGCCATACTACCTCTTTTAAATATAGATAGAGTCGCTGAACAGGTCAGGAAGGATAAAGAGAAAAAGATGGAGACCTTTGACATAGAGCCCAAGACCTTTTGGCTGCCTGAGCTAGCCTACGATCCGATCATACCAGGTATATTAAAAGATCAAGGGTATGATGAGGTGTACGTCGATGGTGAAGCCATATTGTTTTCAAGGGTATCTAACACCTCTCTAGTAGATATCGAACCCCTGACCCCACATCTATACAAAGCACAAAGAGGAGAAGGCAATAGGATCATCAATTATATCTGGGGACTGAAAGAATTAAAGAAAGCCGTTAAAAGATCGTTTTCAGGAAAACTCACGGTTCAGGGAGTCGAAGAGATAAAGGCGATACCGGTCTGGATCTCTTTGAACAATGCAGTGATGATGGCATTAGCCGATCTTCCGATGATGAACATGAAAAAAATGGCACGATGGATAAGAACCTTAGACGAAGTGATGCTGTATGGTATGGATATAGAGTTCCTGGGATACAGAAAACTTGGCGGTAATGAACTGGATATAAGAAAGCTTGAGGAATTGATAGATCGGGTAGGGTCTAGTATAGTACTTCCCAGCAAGTTAAGAAAGGTTGACAGGACCGAATACCTGAGAACTTCAAGCTGGGCACCCGATAAAAGTCTGAAGATCTGGAGAGAGGATGAAAATAACAGGAGATTGAACGAACTTTCAAAGGACTTATCCGGGGAAAAAGCGTTCCTTGCAGAGAACAGTGATGCTAGAGGCTGGGAACCTATCCCTGAAAGAAGATTGGATGCGTTCAAAGCAGTATATGACGAGTGGAAAAAAGAAGATTGATTTCAACTGTGAATCTTTCAGATCACCGAAACCTGGGAAATCAAGAACCTAGACAAAAAGATAATTAATTATTCCTCTCTGTGTATCTGTATCCACTCCCTGAAGGATATCACTATAGTCAAAACAGGCGGAGTAGTTTGTCAAGTCACAAGTTTATCCGCATCGATTTCATGGGTTTCATACTCCTTTTTATCGATGATCTCCTTGATAGTCATCACAGTCTTCCAGGCATCGTGGTAGGTGTTGTAAAGCGGTGAGAACGACACCCTGATGATGTTGGGAGGTCTGAAATCCGTGATGAACCCCTTTCGCCTGAGCAGATCGCTGATAGCGTCAGCATCTTCATGTTTAACGGCCACGTGACTACTCCTATTTTCGGAATCTCTAGGTGAAATAACCTCGAACCCGTATGGATACTCACTCAAAACTTCATCTACCAAGTAAATAAAATGTTTAGTGATCTCTTTGGATTTTTCACGGATATTTTCCAAACCAGCCTCTTCGATGATCTCCAGAGAGCCAAACAAAGGCGCACTGCTAAGTATCGCTGGAGACGAGATCTGCCACCCACCTGCACTTTTTTCGTGAACGAACTCAAGATTGAGTTCGAACTGTTTCTCCTTCTCGTACCCGAACCATCCTTTCAGTTTGGGTTCTTCTTCGAAGTGCTTCT
>PUNG01000057.1 GCA_003551675.1 Thermoplasmata archaeon | reverse complement strand
ATCTTCCTTTCCAAACCATCTGGTGGTCATGAAGATAAATTCTTCTCTCATGGATGAACTAGATACGTTGAAATCGTACTCTTCATACCAGTGCATCTCATCCTCGGGAAAAGGTCTCTCGAAGTGGACGTGATCTATGGCCAAAACCACGATCTTGTGATCGCCTAAAATATCATGGTATCTATGGGCGAATACATCATCTCCGTGAGAAAATATCGTTTGTGAATCAGATAGAGGCGTGTAGGCATACCTCTCTTTATCGCCGCTCAAAAAGTATTCCATGCCGTGGGTCACGACATCGTTGGTTGTACCTTTTATGAACTCAGGTGTTGGAACTTCGGACGTGTCAGGACGGATCTTCAGAACATCTTCTAAAAAATCCCTGTGATCGGTGTAGTCCTCTCTCACCAATCCGTCACCCATGATCAGAAGCGTGGCCGGATATTCTTCTAGATAGTTGGTTATGTTCTCTCTCTTATGCTCGTTTCTAAGAGGTTCTTCCTTCTCACCCGTTGTCCAGACAACTGTATTATAGTTCCCCATGAGTTCCGCATCGGGCCATGAATCGGGACCCGTTATAAAATAATGATCAACGTAACCCAACCGCTGATAGGCCTGTTTCACTTCTTTACCTGATAAAGAAGCCTCTTTTTCTTCCATACCGTCGTCAACGATCAAAACGGTATACTGTACGTTCACCGTGATATCTATACCCAAATAACCCGCATCGTTATTGAAAGGATTTGTTTCTTTGATCTCGTCGAAGGGGTCGACTATGACCCTCATCTCAAACGCATCGACCTCTTCCGCTATCCAAGTAAAAGTCACAGTGGCGGTCCCGCCTTTACCTTCTATCTCGATGAGCTTTATCTCTTGCACAACTCCGTTCATATCCAAAGCGACGTTCACTCTTTCAAAGCTCGTGGGTCCATTATTTCTCACCACCGCGGAGATCGTCACTGTCTCTTTATAGTCTGGCGCCTTAGGATATATTGCCTGATAGGTAAGAGCTAGATCATCACCGCTCCTTTCATTTATATCCCCCAACCACAGTATTATATCGTAGGTGAGTCTGGTGCGTCCCGCATCGCTTTCCGTCAACGCCGAAAAGAGGAAAGGCTGGAAAACGCTCCTTTTCCCCATATCACTACCGTTATAACTTACCGCTATGGTCTTATGATCGTTTCCGGTATCACGCAACATAGAGATACCTCCGTTTACAGGTTCTATGTAGTGTCCCCGCCTCAGTTCAGGATCGTCTACGATCTGAAACTCGTCCTCCCATGTCAAGGGTTCTCCGTACCCGATCAAAACATCTCTCGGTGCAAGGTCCTGATCCGTAATCCTGGAATGAAGCTGTTCTTCAAGCCAGAGGGACCAATGATTCTCAGAGGCGTCGCTCACTATGCCTTCACCTATGAGCCATAATCTTTTACCTCGTTCAAGGAATTCCGCTATAACTTCTCTTTCTTCCTGGGTCAAGGTGTTTTCCCTTTTAGAGCCGGTCATCCATATAGCTACATCAAAATCGGAAAGTTGTTCCGAAGTAGCGGTATTCATGGTCAATTCGTAGGGAATATCAACTGAGGCGAGTGCGTTCTGCATCTTCCTTACCTCGAGCGATGTTTCTCCGGGTACGGAGTAGGCATCTACCAACAAGGTCCTAGGAGCCACAGAAAGCTTTTCAAAAAGCTCGTCACCGATACCTACGGGAACAGTAACTTCCACACCGATCTCGTGTTGACCACTACCCTTCACCTGCCAACCCGCCGTCACATCTATACCACCTCCTGCGGGGAGCGAAATGGTTCGTGTCGCCATATGGTGATTCACACCATCAGGGTGTTTATCGTAAAAATCTATCTGGGCATCCACGGATGATCCTCCCCTGTTGATAACGGAGGCAGTGACGTAAAGATCGTCCATGGATGTTAAAGACAGAGGCCTGAAAGAAAGTTGCCTTACCTGTATCCAAGGATATTCAGTGAAAGGTACGGACCCCACGTGTAACACGATATAGTACGAAATATCTTCCGCGTTGATCCCATCGGTTGCCAGCAGTTCTAAGCGATAAGTGCCCTGGGAGAGCGTGTCGTCCAGATCTGTTTCCAGTTTGTAACGATTTACCTCGTAGGCTTTGAAACGTCCATGGAGCTCCATCACCCTTTTGTCATCCATTATATTTTCAAGGTTCAAGGTGACCTCTATATCCTCGGCACTAGGGGTATCTACATCGATCACATCGGCCCAAAAAGTCACTCTTTCACCAGGTTCAGCATAACGTCCCCAACTTGTTGAGTATATGACCCCGTGATCGTGTATGTAAGGAGGATTGAGGTCCCTACGTTTGAGCATGGAAGTCCATATGATCCGGCGCGACACATCGTCACGTATCATGAGTTCGATCTCTTCTGAGGAAAGAAGTTCATGGTAACCCTCGTCCTCAGAAGTCACTTCCAAGTTCAGCGTTTCCCCTATACTCGAGTGCCCGTCACGCAGCTCTTCTTGATCGAGTTTGAATGAAAGTGATACATCCCCTGAGAGCAACACGCTGGTATCTCTAGAGCGAAGCGATCTTCCACCTAGATGGGTAACGTTAAAATACAGGACGGGAGGTTCTCCACCCACTTCGAATTTACCTTGAAACTCGGGTTTGTTTTCTGCAGAGGGCGCTTCTATACTTTGAACCGCTATGAATATGGAAGTGAAGAGAGTTACAGTTATCACTAATGTCAAGATCGATCCTACGACTTCGGCCACTCCTTCTTCTTCCCTCTCGAGTCTCCTTTTTTCCATGCTGATCACCTTTCCACCGTTTCGCCCTGCACTACCACGTTGTTCAAATATATACCCCTGAAGTCGAGGTCTTCCCTATGGTGATGTTGGTAGTTCGCAGCGTTATTGGTCACGACTCTAAAACGTATCAATATGGTCTCTCCTGCGAAATCACTTAGATCGGTTATCAGTCTGTCCATCTGATCCGCGGTGGTCCAATAATTTGTGGATCCGTCACCGGAAACACCCGAAGCGGTCCTAGCCCCGAGGTTTATAGGTGACCAGATCAGACCGTTATCGGTGCTCACTTCGACTCTAAAACCGTCGGGAGGAGAACCTGAAGCTTCATTTATATTGAATTTGAAGTCAGCAGATAGATGCACCGTTTTCGCCCTGGTGAGGTCGATGGGGGAAGTGACCAAACTGTTGTCGATACCGGTCTTCATCCTGGGATCCGTATCGTGTAAAATACCGTTCCACCATGCGGTGGTTTCTTGACCATAAATATCGGTAGTTTCCACCATCTGCCATACGTCGGCCGTTCCTTCTTTTACCTCCGAATCCGTCTCGCGTGAAGCTCTTATCTGAACATCATCTAGGAACCATCCGTAACCCGTCCCCATCCCATACTGTACATATTGGAATCTGATCCTTACGTCATCCCTACTCTCTTCAGGTATATACCTCAATAGGTCTACAGAAACGGGATCCCAGCCGAAAGATCCTCCACCGCTGACTCCATTCCACGCCCACCTTATCTCGTTGCCGAAGTCGTCTTCTCTGTGATGTGAGAGGTTCAGGTTCCCGGTGTAAGAACCTCTGGAGGGGCTTATATACTTCCACGAGTACTCCGTCTGGCCTTCTTCTATGTAACCTATCTGAAGATAGGCACCGTTCATGCCCCTGACCATCTTGTACTTATGGAAGAAGGAAAGCCGTGCGGAAGAATAATCCTCCAAGTTGAAAGGATGGGTCACGGCACTCTTGTCCTGGTTCTTTCCATAAATAGGGAAGGTATCCGCATCCATCAATACTGGTATCGAAGTCAGATTTCCCGGTGCCGCCTCTTTCGCCGCCTGTTTAAATACCTCTTCGAAGATCGCATCGAGTTCGTCCGCATCCGGTGCATAGAAGTAACTGCCACCTGTAGACTCAGCTATCTGTGTTAACTGGTACTCCGAGGTGAATGGATACTCTTCTGCATCTTTGGGCATGTATCCATGGTGATCAGCTTCAAGGTAGGCACTGGGGAACACACCGAGGGCGACGGTGAAAGTCAAGGTAGGATTCTGCATGAGACTCTTTCGTTGGGTAGAACGGGTTCCCCTTACCCAATTACCCCAAAAATTTTGTCTATCTCTATAACTCAGTTCCTGCCACTGGACTTCTCCTTCAGTTTGATAAGGATATGATCTATCCGGTCCTGTTGTAACATAATAGCGTTTTACATCGTGGTTCCAAGGATCACCACCAGGACCTTGTCCTCTGTAATCATAGGGTCCATCACCCCACAGGTGGCCCTCCATCACACCCCAAGTTTGATCCTCTGGGCCGTAACCTGGCAGGGAACCCGGCGCGTATTCATCGCTACCCGCCTCTAAACTTCCCAAAACAAAGTGCTCGTCCACACCATCTGTGAAAAGCATGACTGACCGTATGTAATCCACACCAGGTACACCCTCAGGCCTCGGATAGTTGATCACGTGCTCTATGGTGTAACCTGAAGCGTCCCACAGAGGCGTTCCTCCATGCGCTGTGAATTCCCCTACACGCTCTTTGAAATACTCTCTATTTTCTTCGGTCATATACCTGAAGTCCTCGTACAAAAAGGTACCAGTGTCCTTTGAATTGGAATCCAGTTCGAAGATCGCTACTCGGTCTCTTTCGTTGAAAAGATCGAGCATGTTCTGCGTCGCTTCTATAGCGTGTTCCATCCACGTTCTACCATCCGGAGCTTCTGCTTCCATGCTCCCCGTGGTGTCGATCATGAGCCCCATATCGAGAGGAAGCCTGATATCTACATCCCTTGGTTCTGCAAGCATGAAAGAGTTGGGATGGCTGTAAGAGAAATGGTCTATCATCTCTACGTGCTCCGAAAGCTCAAGGTCCCAATCCGAAACTATGTCAGAGTACACCCTTTCGTAATCTTCTCCCATGTAATCGATGGGACTTTCGCCGTCTATGTTCGCCAATACGGTCTCATGGGTCCACTTCTCCGATCCTCTCTCCAGGTCATCATAGAAATAGTAAACGGGAGTGGTCCTAACTCCCAGGTTGTTGAATGCCATGTGGTCAACGCCTATCTCATCGACCATGTAGATAGGATCCACGAGAACTCTTATCTTCCTCTCGCTTTCCCCATGACCCGCGAAGATAGGTCTCCAATTGACTTCGGCATCCGAGACGCCGTTGGAAGGCACGTATATGCTCTCAGAGGCGATGAGAAAATCTCCGTCTTTGAATCTCACCAAAGCGTTGGAGTCCTTAAAACCTATATTTTCGATGATAGCTTTGACTTGATATGAACGACCCAGCATGGGATCCTCCGGTATGGTGATGTCCTGATCTGCGACCCTCAACTCGGTCCTTTCATCCACATTACCGAACCACTTGGTAAGAGTGAATATCAACTGCTGGTTGGCACCTTTGTGTGAAACATCGACTTCACCATCGAAGTCGTGATAAGACCTGTGTTCAAGGTCAGGACCCACCACGTATTCAAGTCCGGGACTCATGAAGAATGTTTTGAATGTGTCCGTCTGGTGCCTAACGGCTATCACATCGTCTCCGCTGAGGAATACCACCTGGGCACCGTAGGGCTCCACGGCATCCACCATCACGGGTTCATCTTTCAACTCTAGACCTATACCATGGCTTACGGGATCACCATGGATGCCCTGCAGTTTTTGTGCCAAAGTAGCGGTTTTTAAATCTAGCTCTATTCCCATGTAGTCTCTAAAGAAGGATCCGTATTGAGGGGGTGTTAGGGCCTGCGTGATGTTGGTCAGCACATTGGTACCCTGCAAGAAGAAAGATACGCCTGGATTATGGTCAAGGTAATTCATCAACATGGTCAAGGTCTCCACGTCATCGATGGAGTGTTTGGAGTCGCCGGCCATCCGATATATCGCGTTGAACCTGCTAAGATAGTCTTCAGTGATCTCCTGGCTTTCAGATACGATCTCGTATTCGTATCCCAGCCTGTCCAAACTTTCCACCGTCCTTTGTGTCGATGAGGCGTCGTGATCAACCAACAGCACTGAGAACTGCACATTTATCGTTATATCCACGTTCTTGTAGGTGATGTCGTTGTTTCTCGTATTCCTCTCGGGTATCTGATGGTAAGGATCGGCCACGACCCTCAATTCATGTCTACCCACCGGTTTCGCCACCCAATCAAAAGTCACGTCCTGCTCTTGACCGCTGAGCAGCGTTAAGCCCTTCCTCTGAGTCCTGTCCATGTCGTCGTTTATGAAGAGGCGTACCTGAACCGTCTCGTTTATAGGGCCGTTGTTCCGTATACTAGCGGTTATCTCTACTTCGGTTCTGTACAGTGGTGCCCTGGTGCTGAACTCCTGATGAGTGACCGCTATATCTCTTGCACTCCTATGTGTGACGTTGCCCAGCCACTGGATAACGTTGACGGCCATGAGTGTATGTCCTCTTTTAAGAGAATCGAAAGTGAATGAATTGAAAGCTGTCCTGAATTCGTTGCCGTCCCTTTCGTTGGTAAAAGTCGTAGCTATACAGTTGCCCGAACCGAGACCGTCTTCCAACATACATTCTCCCAAAGTGTTGATGTGATTACCTTCTCTGACTATATCCTCTCTGATGGCGTAGTTTGTCTGGTGAAGTATACCATGTCCGTACAGCTTTTTGGAAGGTGCACTGCTATCGGCGTCGAATCCCGATACTCCGAAGTTATCTCTCAGAAATGATACATCCCAGTCCAAGCTGTCCTCGTATATACCTTCACCCAGCAACCAAAAGTTGTTGCCGTTCGAAAGGTATCCCTCTATATTCTGTCTGTCGTTCTCCGTCAGGGTGGGCTGTCTACCTATGCCCTCCATGCCCTTTGTTCTTCCCGTGAGCCAGATCACAATGTCATATCGGTTCAACTTGCTGAGAGGTGGACCATCTCCACTCATCACTCTATGTACATCAAAATCGTAATCGGCACCCTCTAAAGCACCGATCATCAGGTCCGAGTCTTTTTCGAATTCGTGATCATCCATCACAATCAATATCCTCGGCTGTACGAATAGAGACGATGTTGCACGTCTCTTACTCGCAGGAGGCATGTCCTCCCCTCCATCTGAAACTATGTCTGTGGCCTCTATGGTTATGATATGTTCTCCGCTTGAGAATATCTCTGACGTAGCGCTTATGTCTCTCTCGCCGCCTGCAGGCACGTTCACCGTTACCGATCCAAAGAACCACTCTTTTCCTGAGGGGTCTTCGTTGATGAACTCTACCGTGACTTCTGCAGGAGAGCCTCCGTCGTTCTTTACCAACGCGTGAACAGTGACGGGATCTCCACTAGTGGGTGAGATCGGGGTGAATCGGACGTTGGAAGGATCTATCTTTATATCAGGTCTACCTCTAAGATCTCTGGGCAGGCCTATGTTTATGGTGGACCGTTCAGAAGCCCATGCGGCTCCACCATATCTGATACCTTCTATGACGAAATCTTTCGTAACTTGTGAGTCTTGGGTACGATTATGAGCTTCAATGTTGAATTGATAAGTGCCGTTGTCCTGTGTGGCATCGATACTGAGCCTTTTTACGAACCTGTTGGCTCTAGTGTGTGTCATGTTGTGATAGCTGGTGTTCCAAGCACCGGTGTCGGCGTATCCATCTATACGTCTTAAGTTCACCAGGACTTTGACCTCCTGGTCCGATATAACATCCACGTAGAGGGTAGCCTCTTCACCCGCGCTGGCATGGTCCTCCCACTCGTACCGATATATAACACCAGCATCTTTTATCTGCAGGATCTCAGACAGAGGGGCCACCATCACGTATGAATCCCATAGAACTCTCTTGTTGTTCTGATCTATCACCAATATCTCTACCTCTCTGGTGGTTATCTCTATGTGGGAGATATCTATGGTGAGCTTTTTGTCGATCTGCCATCTATCCTGCTCCTCACCTTCTAAAGTTACTTTTTCGTCGTCCAACCTAAAGTTGTAAGAGGATCCGCCTACCAAAAGAAATATGCTAGTGGACGAACTAGGAAGAGGACTCCCTCCTATATGTGTGATATTCAGTAGTTGACCATCTATCTCGGCCTTAAAATCCACGTGAGTTGTCTCTTGTGGTTCGGGCAGGTTGGTCACCGCCGCGAAAACACCCGTGAATAGAACTACGGTTATCCCCAAAGTCAAGATAGTTCCCACTACTTCGGAAACACCCTCTTCCGATCTTTTTATATTTTTGACAGCCCTCAAACTCCCTACATCGATATCATCTATCCTCATATTCACCACTCCTATATCTAAAATCTACTATGAACTTACTAATATATAAGGATATCTATAATCTATATTGGGGCGGTGTGGATAATAATGGGAGGTTGGATCACTTGAACCAAGGTTCCAAGCAAAAACGATCTATCTTGGCATAGGGCGAAAGTGCAATACTCACCTATAGTCCTTGGAATAATCTTATATGGTCGTTCTCTGTCACAAATTCATTATTCTTAGTAGGTTCCAAAGATAATGTTTCTCCGAAAAATGTATTGACGGTCCACATCGCACCGTATATGTTACCATGGTGTCCATTCCCCGATACGTCAAAGACAGTATCGCCATATCCCTCATTCATAGGCCAAAAGCCTGCTTCATCTCCTAGTTCTTCGTACCTGTTTTCATATAATTTAGGGTGTAGAAAAAATCGAGATTACAATTTTCCTGAGCATTGTTGAGATAAGAGAAAGAAAATTTGTCCGAAAAGTCCTCATTCCTTTCGATATTCATGAACAGATAATTATGAGTT
>PUNG01000104.1 GCA_003551675.1 Thermoplasmata archaeon | reverse complement strand
TCATGGTTCCTACTAGCTCATAAGATTAAATTTTTTCCTCATATGAATCTGGGCGTGTTTTTTCTGTACTTCAAATAGCGTTCAGGCTCTTCCAGCTCATCCATGACCTCTTTTTCCTCTTCTTCTGTCAATTTGTAATAGAAATAGATAAGCACTGGAAGCATGAACAGTGTTAGAAGGGAAGGCCAATGTATGAACCAGCCAAGCGAGATGAGTATTATGCCCAGATACTGAGGATGACGTGAATATCGGTAGAGACCGGAAGTGACCAGGTCACTTCTTTGTCTGTTTCTGTAAAGGGTGACCCACCCAACTATGATTATGCCCATACCCAAGATGCTCACGGCGGTGCCCACCAGTTTCCAAAAGGTCATGGCGAGGGTTTGACCGAAGATAGACAATGTGAAAAGGGTGGTTTGAGTAGGTGGTGCCCCTGTGGCTGAAAAGGCCACTGTAGAGCTGAGGTATATGGTCAAAGGTATACCGTACATCTCAACGAACAGTGAAACTATGAATGCCACATAAATACTCATTGATTTCCAATCTATCTTTTTTCTAAAATTCAAGGGTATCAAGAAGATCAAAAAAAGGAATATGTTCAACAGTACCAGGTCCCATCGGTTTTGAACCACCATTGATTCCACCTGTCCTGTGATGAACCACCTTGCATGTCGTACGAAAGAAGGTAGTCCTACAAGCGCCACGATAATAAGTAAACCGAGAAGGACTTTTCTCTTATCCATATATCTAAATTCTTTTTTAGGATATAAGAGTTTGTTGATGAAGAAATGTCAAGAGTTATAGTAGTTAGGTCTAAAAAGAAGATGATATCATTAACGATCGGAAGTAAGTTTTTATACAGAAAACATGTCTAAACCCTAATCTATGAGAAACAGGTACAGATCAAGAAGAAAATTACCTTCGGACCCTCGTGCTTTAGAAGGTTTACCGCTCCAATTGATGATAATAATGGTCGTACTCGCCATAGGCGTACCCGCAGTTTACACTTCCACCACTCATTATGAGACACAGAACATGATACAGAGAGCGGAGAACCAGGCGGAATTCATAGGAGAAAAAGCGAAGATGATGTATGCTTACGGTGAAGGGAATTCCGATGTGATAACAGTCGATCTAGAAGGCGGAATTTTCAGGGAGATCGAGTACCTCGAATTGGGAAATCAGACATTTACGAACTTGATCACATGGGAGATCGAAGGAGGAAACCGAGGTATGTATTTTTTAGATGATCACATCTCGCTGGTGAGTCGGTCTAGAGAGCCCATAAGGTTGAGAAGCGGAACACACCGTCTTAGATTAGAATCTTGTTTTGGCGACCCGTTTGAAAGCGGCGAAGATATACTGTTCGTAGAGGTGTCTGTGGTTTGAGTCACTGAAAGGTTTTTAAACCACTCTAGACACTTCTATCCATGGAGAAGAAGATATTGACCCATTTCAGGAGGTGTGCTGAAAAAGTCGAGGAGACTTTGAAAGTCGAAAGGGTGGTGCAAAAAAAGGATGAATATATGGGGACTGGAGCCGACGGTACGCCCAGCAAGGGTATAGATATAGCGGCCGAAAAAGTGGTGATAGATCATCTGACCGAGCGAACCGATCTTTCTCTGCTCAGTGAAGAAAAGGGTTTGGTGGAGCAAAGCGGTGACGGTTTCGTGGTGATCGACCCGGTCGATGGTACGAGGAACGCCCTGCTGGACATCCCTTTTTACTGTATATCTCTAGCCTATACGCCTTCGACTCTAAAAGAGGTAAAAGTCGGTTATGTGAGAAATCTTGTGACCGGTACGGAATACCACGCTTTGAAGGGAAAAGGCAGTTTCAAAGATGGTATCTTGCTCTCTCCCGCAAAGAACAAGGAAGAACATCTTTTTTCCATCTACTTGGGTGAAAAGTCACATGAGAAGAGTTCAGGTTTTGCTTCGAAGCCCAGAAGGGTTCGTTCTTTGGGCTCCGCGGCACTGGAGATATGTAAAGTGGCGGAAGGTGTTTTCGACCTTTACTATCATCGCACACCTCGAGAAAGAAGAGGTTTGAGGATAACCGACTTGGCCGCTGCAACGTTGATACTGAGAGAGGCAGGAGGAGAAGTTTACGATAAGGATCTCAACAGACTAGAGATGGGTATAGATGCTGCACATAGAAGAGACATAATTGCAATATATGACCAAGGTCTTAAGGAGGTTCTGCCATGAGTTTAAGATTTGGAGTATATGGGCTCGTAGATGAAGAACAGGTGGAGATGCTAAGGTCGTTAGGGGACCACGACAGTGTCGAAAGGGTGTATCACGAGAAGACTATAGCGGAGTCGATGAGTTGTAAAGGCTACGCTTTGGAGGATATATTAGATAAAGATATCGACTTCATAATGAGCATCGGTGGAGACGGAACGTTGCTGAGATTGATGCAGCACACCGATCTACCGGCTCTAGGTGTCAACACCGGAACGGTGGGTTTTTTGACCAACTTGGAGATATCGGACGTGGATGATGCTTTAAAAAAGATAGACCACGGAGATCATTTCATAGATGAACGGTTCAAATTGGATGTGATGGTAAAAGGTGAAAAGATAGGTGAGTGTACCAACGAGGTCGTGGTCCATAGTGACAAAGTAGCTAAATTAAGAGAGATGGAGATATACTATGGAGACAAGTTGATGGATAAGTTCAGAGCCGATGGATTGATAATCGCGACACCCACCGGTTCTACCTGCTATGCCATGAGTGCTGGAGGTCCCATCGTTAATCCTAATCTAGATGTGTTCATAGTGGTACCTATAACCCCCTTTGACATGGCTACAAAACCTCATGTGGTACCGGTCGACGAACCTGTGATAGTAAAACTCAAGGAGGAGGGCAAATCCGGACTCGTGGTTTTGGACGGTCAAGAAGAACATCGCATCGAAAAAGACGACGAAGTCGAGGCACGTCCCAGTAAAAACAGGGCAAAGCTC
This sequence comes from Thermoplasmata archaeon, assembly GCA_003551675.1. GTDB lineage: Archaea > Thermoplasmatota > Thermoplasmata > Halarchaeoplasmatales > Halarchaeoplasmataceae > Natronoplasma > Natronoplasma halalkaliphilum. The sequence continues at coordinate 5,847 of PUNG01000104.1, read as the reverse complement.
ATCAGTTTTGAAGATAACTTCTACGATAAGATAAAAGAGAAATTGGTCTCGAAATCGGTGTTTGGATAATATGGGTCTATTTAGCAATAAAAAAATCGAAGGCGTCACGGCGCGTGTTCTATCTCTTTTCAGTGAAAGCGCAAAAGATGCTCATCCTGCGGAGTTCGCCGCAGGTATGAGAGAGATAGACGGTATAATCTCAGAGCTCATCTTGATACCAGGAACAGTTTCAGGCCCTGGGAGCGCCATTTTGAGACTCCAAACTCTACCTGTCGACTTCTCCATCGTCGGCGTTATACACAGCCATCCATCTCCTAATTTTAACCCATCTAGAGAAGATATCATCACGTTTGGAAAATACGGTAGGGTCCATATCATCATGGCTTATCCATACGATTTGGACTCTTGGCGAGCATACGACTCCACCGGAAAAAAATTGGACCTCACGCTCATCGAGTGAGCAGCGAGCGGTAAACCTTTTCTATATCCATGGCGACTTTTTCCCAGGTGAACTTCCTTTCTACCCTTTTCCTCCCTTCTTTCCCCATCCTTTCTGCCAGATCAGGATTGTTTAGCAAGATCCTGATCTTCCCTGCGATATTTTTTGAATTCATGGGTTCCGCTAATAGGCCGTGGTCGCCCTCTACTATGACCTCTCTTACTCCCGGTATGTCTGAGACTACCACGGGTACTTCGGAAGCCATGGCCTCCAAGGCCACTATACCGAAGGCTTCCAATCTTGAAACAGAAGGCAAAACGAAAACATCCGCAGCGGCGTAGAAGTTAGGAAGCTTTTCGTTAGAGACTCTACCGGCGAACATAACTTTATCCTCCAGCCCCTCTTTTTTTATTATCTTTTCCAGCTCGGGTCGAAAATCTCCGGTACCCACCAGGACGTATTGAATATCATCTCGATCCAGGTACTTGGCGGAGCGGACAAAATACTCAAGTCCCTTGTGGTAGACGATCCTTCCCACGTACATCACCATCTTTTTGTCGCCGATACCCAGTTCTTTTCTCACGGACTTTCCTTCATTGGATGGATGAAATCTATCCGCATCTACCGCGTTGGGGATGACATCTCCTTCTCTGTACCAAACGGCCTTGGATGTAGCACCGTATGTTGTTGTGGTGGTGACTATCTTATCGGCTTTACTGACGGTGTACGTACCTAAGGTCTGTTCGTATAATGCGACGATGAAAGGTCCGAGCATGTTCGGTATCTCCATATCGCAGTGATATGTGAGAACGAAAGGAACATCTTTTTTTACACTGGCTCTAGCTCCTGAAAATGCCATGAGCGGTGGAGGAACGTGTGCATGTAATATATCGAAATCATATTGGAGTAAAACTTTGTTGACTTTGGGTACTATGGGGGTAGAAAAAAGGATAGTGATAGGTTTGACCCTCTTCACGGGTACGCCTTCTATCTTCTCTTCCTTTTTGGTATCTTCCAATCTAGTGGTCACTACGAATACTTCGTGCCCTCTATCTATGAGCTTCTTCGAGAGCTCGAGTACATGCGACTCGACTCCGCCTAGATGCGGATAGAAGTATGGACTGAGCTGAGCTATCTTCATTTTATCTTGCTGTTGGGTCCTATCTCACTCTGAGCCAAGGTACCGGGTCCGATGAAACATCTACTCCAGATGATGGTCCCTGGGTTCATCATGCTGTTGATGCCCGTTTTCACTTCGTCGCCCATGATGACACCTAACTTTCTTCGTCCCGTATCGATCTTTTCATCTCTGTGGACCACCACTATATTCTTATGGTCCAATCTTAGATTTGCCACTTTGGAACCCGAGCCGAAATTACAATTTTTTCCTATAACGCTGTCTCCTACATAGTTGTGGTGAGGTATCTGGGTACCTTTCATTATTATACTATTTTTCACTTCCGATGCATTACCTACTTTACAATCTTTTCCTATGTATGTGGCGGGTCTGATGTAACAGTTAGGTCCTATCTCTGCCCCTTTCTCTATGTGAACGGGGCCCCGTATGTAAGCCCCCTCTTTTATGGTGGCACCTTCGCAAACGTGTACGTTTCCTTCTATATGCACGTTATCTTCTACGAGCCCCTTCACATGTTTTTTAGTGTAGTCTTTCATGATCTTTTCATTGACTGAAAGTAGATCCCACGGTCTGCTCAATTCGTTCCAATCCTCCATCTCGAAGCCCACGAGCTGTGATTCTTCGATCAACATTTTGAGAGAATCGGTTATCTCGTATTCTCCTCTTGGTGATCTTTTTGTCTCCTCTATGGTTTTAAATATGTTATAGGTGAATCCATAGAGTCCGGAATTAACCAAATTGCTATCTGGATCACTAGGCTTTTCTACTATCTCCACCACTTTTTCGCCTTCCGTCCTTATCATCCCGTAGTTCGTCGGGTCTTCGACTTCCGCCATGCCTATCACACAGCATCCCTTTTGAGAAAAGAGATCTATGAATCCGTGCAACGTTTCTTTTGGGATCATAACGTCTCCGTTTATGCAGATGAATCTATCCTCTACGAACTTTTCTGCATAGGATATGGCGTTGGCGGTTCCCAAAAGTTCTTCCTGCCGTACGAAATTGAGTTCTGCTTCGCATGAATGTATCTCTTCTTTTATTTTCTCGCCTTGCCAACCCACCAAGATGATGATCTCTTCCACCCTGGTTTCTATATCGTCTATAAGGTGCTGGATCATTGGCTTTCCAGCCACGGGTAATAATGGTTTGGGCGTTTCTTCGGTGAGCGGTCTCATCCGGGTTCCTTTTCCGGCGGCTAGTATGAATGCTTTCATCTTTTTTCCTCCACGCAATTTTTGACTTGTTTTTTAGCTTTTTCGAAGATAGTTTCCAGTGCTTCTTTACTCTCCGCTTCCGCTGTGATCCTGATCTTTGGTTCGGTGCCAGAAGCTCTTATCAGTGACCATCCTCTTTCTTCCTCAAGCCTTATACCGTCGGCGAGATTTAAATTTTTACTAGGATATGTGTTCTCGTATAAAGATATCAAATCGTCCATCACTTCACTTTTATTTTCCACTGGTACAGCCTCTTTTTTTCTAGGGAATGAAGGGAGTCCTTCGACTTCTTTTTTCAGATCTTTTTCTGAATTCATCTTCACCAGTAATGCGGCTGCATAGATCCCGTCGGGCCCGTAATTTATCTCGGGAAATATCCATGTACCCGAGGGTTCTCCTCCGAAGTCGGCATCCTTCTCTTTCAATTTTTCAGATACGAACACGTCTCCCACTTTGGTTCTGAAAACTTTTTCGGCTATTTCATCTATGACCATGGAGGAGTTCACAGGGACTGCCACGGCTCTTGGATAGGTTTTGGTGAAAAGAGCCAAAAGTTCGTCACCACCCATGAAGTTTCCCTGGTGATCGAAGGCTACTGCCCGGTCTCCGTCGCCGTCGTGGGCTATACCGAGGTCGGCACCAGTTCTTTTAACTAACGTCGATAGATCGGTAAGGTTGTCTTTCTTTGGCTCTGAAGGATGAGCTGGAAAGTTTCCGTCGGGCTGTGCGTTCAACGTGATAACTTCACATCCCATCCTTTTTAGTAGGTACGGGGTCACGGAACAGCCCGCTCCGTTGGCGCAGTCCAAGACCACTTTTTGCTCATATCCTTCGCCGACGCACTCTAATATGCTTGAGATGTGTTTTTCTACGGCATCTTCGTGCTCACTCACCCTGCCGACTCCTTTCCATGAAGATAATTTCGCATGGGAAAAGATTCTTTTTTCTATCTTTATCATCTGCTCGGTGTTGAACGAGCTGCCGTCGGGGTTGAACAATTTTATACCGTTGTATTCTTCGGGATTGTGAGATGCGGTGATCATGACACCGCAGTCAAAATCCTTTGCAGAATGTGCCAAAGTCGGCGTTGGGATCATATCGGCCCTTTTGACGTTAGCCCCTGAAGATGTAAGACCCGATATAAGGGCCGCGGAAACCATGTCGGCGGTGGGTCGCGGATCGCTTCCTAGAACTACGTTCTTATACTCCACTCCCACGGCTCTTCCGATCTTTTGACAGAGCTCGGGAGTTATCTTTTCGTTCACTATGCCTCTGATGCCCGAAGACCCAAACAAACGCATTTTTATCAACTTCGTATCCAAAATGCCAGTGAAGATATAAATCCTTTGTTAGTATGATCCCTTTGAGATCACCGTTCTATAAAACCGGAAAGTATTAAAACAACAAATCATTATAAAATGGTAGATGAGAGAAAGAATTAAAATAAGAGAAGACGATTTGATGAAAACCGAACCCGTGATTTAGATGAATAAAAAAGACATGTCGATAATACCGGATAGGAAGAGGGAGAGATGTGTTACGGGGATAGATGCCCTAGATACCATCTTAAACGGTGGCATCCCTAGGGCTAACTCCGTTTTGATAACGGGAAGTTGTGGTACAGGTAAGACCACCATGAGCCTGGAGTTTTTGGTCCACGGCGCCTTACAAGAAGAAAAATGTCTGTTCATCTCGGTCACAGAGGACTCGGAGAAGATGCTGAACAATGTAGTTCCCTATGATTTTTTCGACGAGTCGCTCATAGAAGAGGATTATCTTTCCTTCGTGGATATGCCGGACATATACCAAGAGTTGGGACTGCACGAAAAAAGCGAATTCTCGTTCAAAGAGATCGATGGACTGATCAGCAAGATAGAAGAGTTCGTGATCCAGGATGATATAAAAAGACTGGTCATAGATTCTGTAACATCTGTATGTTTCCAACTCAAGACTGAAGAAAAGATAAGGGATTTCATGCTGCGGCTGATGAAGACCCTTTCGTCGCACGGATGTACCTCTCTCTTGGTTTCAGAGATCTCTCCCGAAGAACCCAGATATTCGCAGTACGGGGTCGAAGAAGCCATCGCCGACGGCATAATAATGATGGGTAATCTGGAGAGGCAGGGTGACCTGTTGAGGACTTTACAGGTGGTGAAGATGAGAGGCACGGATCATTCCAGGGCAAAATACGTTTTGGATCTCACGTCGGTGGGAGTTCTTTTGGTCCCACTGTTGAAGGGCGGCGGTGGAGATATGGGAGGTGGAAAAGATGGTTGACGTAAAAGACTTGCACGAAAAACTCAAAAGTTTAGAACCGGGCTCCGCGGTGGCGTTAAAGGTCGATGTAGATTCTTATTTTGAAGTGATAACCAACCTCACAGACAGGTTCCCAAGCAGTAGGGACATGAACGTTATCTACGCCACATCCACCATATCGTCGTCCACCATAATACAGGTATTGGAAGCCTTCGATATAGAGAGGGAAAACGTACAATTCGTGGACGCGGTATCTTACATGACCATGGGAGGTGCGGAGCAGGATGATAACGTGACTTTCGTGGAAAGTCCTACCATGTTGGAGAACATAAGTTTGAAGATAGAGTACCTGCTGAGAAAGTATCCCGGTGAAGAGAACACAGTGGTTTTAGATTCTATAGATTCCCTTGCCATACACAACGACAACAGGATACTTTCCGAATTCCTTCACATACTGATCTCGAATCTACGGTCCCACGAATGTTATACTTTCATACTCTCGGTCTCGGAGCAGGAGTCCGAGGAGATCGACAACATGTTAGCCATGGTCTGCGACGACTTCATAGAGATAGGCAGCGAGGAGGAAGAGGAGTCCTCAGCCTTCGAATACTGACGAAATGGGCCAGTGTTCAATTCTACAGGATAATTCATACCTGTCCAGTAACTCCTAGTATCTTTTAAAAAAATATATATAGAAGAGGGACAGTGATAAGTATTGCAGGGTAAACCTGCAGGAGGACAAAAACATGAAAAGATTGAAAAGAAACGAAGAAGGCGTGTCCCCGGTTATCGCGACCATC
>PUNG01000082.1 GCA_003551675.1 Thermoplasmata archaeon | reverse complement strand
TTCGATCAGTGGAGCGGAGACGTTACCGGGACTGATTCTACCATCCATATCACCATGGATGGCAATAGGAGTGTTACAGCCGTCTTCGAAGAAGAGATAGTTGAATACGAGCTCTCTATCAACATAGAAGGAGAAGGGAGTACAGATCCAGAAGAAGGTACCTACACCTATCAAGAAGGTGAAGAGATCACTGTGAGCGCTACTCCCGAAGAAGGATGGTATTTCGAGGGATGGACCGGCGATCATGAAGATACTGAAGAGGATATCACTATAACCATGGATAACGACAAGGAGATAACGGTTCTCTTTAAGGAGTTAGGAAAAGCATATTTTGAAGTGAGTATCGTTTCTCCTCAAGATGGCGAAGGATTCGAAGAAGGCGACGAAATAGTCGTAGAATACCGGGTAACAAACACTGGGGATGCTGCGGGTGAACAGGACATCGAACTCTATGTTAACGGAGTACGCGTTGAAACAGAGACGATAAGTCTAGGACCGGATGAGAGTTACCAAGGGGAGTTCACATGGTATGCTGAGGAAGAAGGCGAGATAGAATTCGAAGTAAGGAGTTCAGACCAAGGAGAGACGGATACGGTTTCATTCGCAGTTCATACGGTAGATGATCTAGACGATACAGACGATACAGAGGACGACGAGTCCTTCCCATGGTGGATATTGATACTACTTTTAGTTTTGATAGGGGTCATCTTAGTAGTATTATTACTAAAGAAGAGAGATGAAGAAGAAAATGACGACGCTGTACCCACAGCCATAACAACTTCTGAAACGGAAAACGAAGAGATCGAAGGTAATTGTGAAAGCTGCGGCAGTGAACTAATATATATAGAAGAGTATGAACGATGGTACTGCAACGATTGTGAAGAGTATCATTGATGTATATATCACATAGTGTTACAGAGTCCAGAGCAATAGCCAATTCACTCTAGGAAATTTTAAATAGTTTAACTCATGTTTCACTATCAAATGAAAACTCAACCTGTTTATGTTGAGGAGGAAAGATATATATGAAGTCAAAGAGATGTTTTTTTGTAGGTTTGGTGTCTATAGTTTTATTAGTGTCTGTCCTATCGGTAGGAATATTTTCCGCGGGAAGTCACGAGATGGATACAGATGAAGACTGGGATTTTTTTGGCATTTTCGATGAAAGAGATATGCCCTCACCTCCCGTAGATGTAGAAGTAAATCATTACTGTAGGATAGGAGAGATGGGCGATCTTCCCTTCGATGTGTGGGAGACCGAGTATGATGGTCTCGGTCTTGATGTTTATTATCCTACGGAGGATACCGAAGAAGGCTATCCTGGTCTTGCTTATGGACACGGTGCGATGATGGACCGCACCGAATTCGTGTCATGGGGTCAGTACTATGCCAGCAGGGGCTACGTGACGGCTATCCCTGATCTACCAACGGGCACAGGAGGCTTTCCGGATCATGAAGGATCTGGGCATCATCTGTTAGGTGTTCTTGATTTTTTGATCGCACAAAATCAAGAAGACAGCCCTATCGAAGGTTTAGTGAATGAAGATAAGATGGGTCTAGCAGGTTTTTCCGCTGGTGCAGATGCTACCGTTCGTGCTGCTCAGTTCGACGGAGAAGGTGTTGTTGATGCTATAACACCTATGGCTAATGCCATGTATGCTGATGAAAATCCGCGGGGTACAGGTATATATGGTGGAGGACTTTTCGATTTTGATCCAGATAAGATAGATATCCCTGTGCAACTTATAGCAGGAAGCAACGATGAGATAGCACCTCCTGAAGATACTCCTGAGGTGTTCTATGAAGAGTTGGAAGATGATCCTACACAGTATATCCTAATAGACGGGGCTACTCATAATCAATTTGGAGATGTATCTCCACGTGGAGGTGATATGGATGATTACGACGGTGAGCCAGAGATATCTCGAGATGAACAGCATCGTATAGCTCGTCGGTATTCAACTTCTTACTTCAACTATCATATAAAGGAGGAAGAGGTGTACGGTGAATATCTTTACGGGCGGTTTGCTGATCAAGATCTAGAAGAAGTGGTGCTCGAGGATAACAGATTTAAAAATGTAGATTACACCAGTCCTGATGAAGTAGTTGGTTTAGAGCACAATATAGTCACTTGGGAGGCTAGTGAGAGCGATCCCGACGAGATCGATCATTACAACATCTACCGCTCAGAAAATGAGCAAGGTCCATGGGATGAGCCCATAGGTGAAGTCGAGGCGGAAGGGTTGAACAGTTACAAGTACGTTGACGAAGGCAAGGGTGACGCAGATGACATCTCTTGGTGGTATGTTGTAAGGGCTGTAGATAACGATGTAGAGGAAGATAACGAAGATGCAGTACAGGAACCTGGAGGTGTCATAGGTCCGTCAGCTCCCATGGATCCCTATCCTGATGACGAAGCCGAAGAAGTCTATATAGACATAGAACTAAGTGCATCGGTTGAACACCAAGGAGGAGTACCTGTCGACGTAGAATTTTATGACGCTTCAGATGATATTTTGATAGGTACTGATACCGGCGTAGGGAGCGGAGAGAGAGCTTCCGTTGTTTGGGATGGATTGGATTATGACACGACCTATGAATGGTACGCGACCGCGGACGATGGCGAATCAACAGCGAGATCTGAAACATGGTCTTTCACCACTGTATCGGACCCCGTGGGTCCCGTTAATCCTGTTGATCCGGATCCCCCAAAAGGGGCTGAAGATGTGGATACCGATCCTGAATTGAGAATTTTAGTTGAACATCACGAGGGAGAACCTATGGACGTGTCCTTCTATGATGCTGCTGACGATGGCGAGATAGGAGTTGACGAGGATGTACCGAGTGGTGAATATGCCACTATGATATGGGAAGGATTAGAAGATGGGACAACGTATGAGTGGTATGTCGTTGTCGATGACGGTGAAAACACAGCACAATCTGAAACATGGTCTTTCACCACGGTCATGGAAGACGTAGGCGCATATGAGTTGATGGGTTACTTCCATGAGAGTTACGATGGCGAAGCAAGGTTCTACGATGGAGAGGACTACTTCGGTGAGATAACTGTGATAGAACATGAAAATCCAGGTAATTTTATCGTTAATGATGGTATAGGTGGATCTTGGACTGGTCCCTATGGTGAATTCTCGTGGGATACAGATGAGCGTCCCGAGTACGGTTGGAGTGATTCACAACCGTCTCTTGGTCACAATATTTACTTTATCGGCGAAGTGCCTGAAGAAGAGATAGGAGGAGACGCGGGCTACGTATGGTCAACGCTCAGAGAAGTTGACGGAGATATCGTGGCAAGTCCTCAGGATTCCATGATGGGTCAGTACGAGATGATCCCGACTCCCATGGAAAGTTCCGTTGGAGAAGATCGAGTAGAGATCGAAGTCGAATCTCCTGTTTACACGGACTGGGACAACGATGCCGAACTTTCTCCGGGTAAAGGTACATTTGATGAATTCGTGAGTTATTCGGTGTTCATAAATGGTGGCGAGTATGATGATTGGACTTATCTAGGTGATACGGAAGAAGTTCCTGGAGATTATGATGATCCCATAGAGCCGTGGAACGAAGATACGGACCCGGGAACAGTGACTACGGGTATGAATTCTTTTGAGATCACAGACCTAGAGCCAGATGAATACGAGGTCAAAGTGAGGATGAACTTAGGAGAAGGTCTTTCAGGCGGTTACGACGGAGGATACGATGATGCCTACACTACATTTTCATCCGGAGCACCTCTTGTTATCGAGATAGAGCCTGAGGAAGAAGAATATGAGCTTACCATCGATGTGGAAGGAGAAGGTACCACGGATCCGGAACCGGGAACTTATTCATATCTCGAGGGCGAAGAAGTTACCGTAGAAGCTATCCCTGATGAAGGTCACAAGTTTGTAGAATGGACCGGGGATGCTGAAGGTAGTGAAGAGGAAATAACAATCGTGGTTGACGAAGACAAGGAGATAACAGCGGTATTCGAAGAAGACGTCGTTGTTGATACGTACACGCTTACAGTGGACATAGAAGGCGAAGGAGACGTTGTTGTAGATCCGGAACAAGAGGAGTACGAAGAAGGTACTGAAGTGACTTTAACCGCCTCGCCTGAAGAGGGCTGGGAATTCGTTGAATGGACTGGAGACGAGACCGGGACAGACACGACCATAGATGTCACAATGGACTCCGATATAACCATAACTGCGCACTTTGAGGAGTTAGAAGAAGCATATTTTGAAGTGAATATCGTTTCTCCTGGAGATGGTGACGAATTCGAAGAAGGCGACGAGATAATCGTGGAGTACGAGGTAAGTAATACCGGTGCGGTTACAGGCGAACAGGACATCGAATTATACGTTGGTGGTGACTTAGTAGACACAGAAGAAGGAGTCGAGATCGAAGCTGGCATGACTTACGAAGACCAGTTTACTTTTGAGGTCGAAGAAGACGGCACCATCGAACTAGAAATTCGCAGTTCGGATGAAGGTGAAGTCGATTCGATCTCGTTGACTATCTCTGCAAGGGATGACCCGGATGATCCAGATGATCCAGATGACGAGGATGACGATTTCCCATGGTGGATATTGATACTACTTTTGGTTGTGATCGGAGTCATATTGGTCATAGTCTTACTGATGAGAAGAGATGAAGAAGATGAAGAAGGTGAAGACGTGCCTCTAGTGCCTCCACAAGAGGAGGTATCGGAAGCGCCGGTAGAAGAGGAAGTTCCCCCGCCCCCTGTAGCAAACCTAGAAACGGAGAACGAAGATGAATACGTTGAAGGTACTTGTGAAACCAGTGGTAGTGAACTAAGATATATCGAAGAATACGATAGATTGTACTGCGACGATTGTCAAGAATATCAATGAACACAGACAAAAACCCTTTCCTCGGAATTTTTAAATAGTTTCAACCGTTACAGATGTAGATGATCTCAACAACTTTGTGTTGGGGAGAAATGATATCCATGGGTTTGAAGAAATATTTTCTTATAGGATTAGTATCTGTAATTTTGCTGGTATCTGTTTTTTCCGCGGGCATCGCCTTTTCCGCAGGAGGAACAGAAGATGAAATAGCACTATTGGTGCATAAAAGACATGGGACTCCTGGTTTGGATTATTTTAGATCTAACCATGATTATGAACTGGTGGAAGATTATGACTCGTTTATGCTTATAGAGACGTCAGAGGAAAATGCGGCATTTTTACAGGAGAGCGATCATCTCGTGGAAAAGGTTTTGGATCGGGATCACGTAGCACTGCATTCTTATTCATTCAATACAGGTGACGGAGAGCCGGATCTACCGGAAGAATTGAGGATCGAGAGCTATGAAAAAAGTGAAAACGGTTATTATATAGTTCAATTTATCGGTCCAATAAAACCCGAGTGGAGAGATACCCTTGAAGAGATGGATGTTGTTCTTCATGATTACCGATATAGATATAATTTGATAGTCGAGATGGATAAGGAAACAAAGGAGGATTTGGAGGGTTTAGAATTCATCAACTGGATCGGTATTTACCAACCGGCGTACAGTTTTGATCAGGATATCCTTGAAAGATCGAGTAGAGTAAGTTTGGATATAACACTTTTTGAAGGGGCGGATGTTTCAACCATCGCCACTGCAGTCTCTAGTCATGGAGGGGAGATAGAGTCCATTGTAGGGAGAACCATAAGTGCCGAGATGGAACCCGACCAGATAATAGAGATCGCTAATCTGGATGGTGTTAGATCGATAACAGAAGGTACAGGAGAGTATCGTTTCATGAATGCAGATGCTACTTGGGTAACTCAAACCAATAGAGAAGATGATAGAAAGGTCACAGAGCATGGGATCACAGGGAGGGGTGAATTGATCACGGTTATGGACAGTGGAGTGAGTACCTCTCATCAAGCATTCCACGATCCGGACAATGAGATAGGAGATCTTCATCGCAAAGTTCAAGATGATTATGTTCCGGAAGGCGGTGATGGGGATACAGAGGCAGGACTATCACACGGTACGCACGTGGCAGGAACGGTATTAGGCGAATCGCTTCCCTATGGGGAATACAGTAATCAAGACGGTAACGCTTTAGAAGCTAGATTGATTTCCCAGGACGTTTCTACCGACGGTATGTCGATCGGTGCTCCCCCTGATATGTATAATGATGCCTTCGGTGATGTCTACGATAGAGGTTCAAGGATCCACACCAACAGTTGGGGTTCAAGAGGTGCAGGAGATTATGCAGAGCAATCGGCCCTTTATGACGAGTTCCTTTGGGATCATAAGGATTTCAACCTACTTTTTGCCGCAGGTAACGACGGCCCTATGCCTAATTCCATCTCACCCCAAGCATCGGCGAAGAACGTGATAGGTGTCGGAGCCGTACAAAACGTAGATGCTGCGGCGCCTCCAAGAGGAGGTGGATATGGAGTCCAGGATCAGATACAAGGATCACAGGACAACATGGCTGATTTCAGCAGCAGAGGTTATACAGCAGACGGTAGGATCGCGCCAACGATACTACATGTGGGCGAAGGTGTTATTTCTGCAAGCGATACGGACGATGATGGCTACGCTTCTATGTCTGGTACTAGTATGTCCTGCCCTGGTATAGCGGGCCAAGCTGGCCAGATCAGACAGTATTATCAAGAAGGATGGTATCCTTCCGGAAGCGAAAATCCTGGCGATGGATTCAATCCCAGCGGCGCTTTGGTTAGAGCTACCTTGATCAACGGGGCAGTTGAGATCTCAGGGAACGGTGCTTATCAGAACGACGAGAGGTTCCCTAACAACGACCAGGGCTTCGGTAGAAGTATGTTGGATAGGGCGCTTCATTTTGAAGGTGATGATCGTAATTTAGAGGTGTTCGATTCATGGAACCAAGGGGTGGAATTAAGTACGGGTGAGAGTTGGGACATGACATTTGAGGTAGATGATCCTTCAGAGGAGTTAGAAGTTACTTTGGTTTGGACTGACCCACCGGCTTCTCCTGGCGCCGATCCTACGATCGTTAACGATTTGGATCTAGAGATGACCGGTCCTGCCGGGGATAGGTACGTGGGTAATGCTTTCACCGGTTTTAATCCGGGTTACTCGGAGCCCAACCCGAACAATAATCCCTGGGAAGGAGGTAGAGATGCAGGTTTTGACGGTCTCAACGTTGAACAAAACATCTTGTTGTTGCCAGATCATAACGGCGTGGAGTCGGGTACTTACGAGGTAACTGTCAGTGCTCATAATGTACCTGAAGGAAGTCAGCCCTTTGCAGTGGTTGTAAGCGGCGGTGTGTCACTGGAACCAGGTCCACAAGGTCCTACTGATCCTGAACCTGAACATGAGTCTTTTTCCAGCCAGATGGATACTGAGTTAAGTGTTGATGTTGAGCACGACGAAGGAGACAGTATGGACGTTACCTTTTACGATGCTTCCGACGGTAGTGTGATAGGAACAGATAGCAACGTGGCTAGTGGTACTAGGGCGGTCACAACATGGGAGGGATTAGAACAAGATACGACTTACCGATGGTATGCAGTTGCTGAAGATGATAATGAGATCTCCGCCAGTTCTTCTATTTGGTCCTTTGAAACAGGTGAAACCAACTTCGAAGTGGGGATCATCGTCGAGGACGTAGAAGTAGCCGTAGGAAAAGAAGTCGTTGGTGAATACACTGTTACGAATACGGGGGACTTTGAAGGAGAACAGGAGATCGAATTCAGGATAGACGGAGAGTTAGATCATAGTGAGGAAATAACTCTTGGACCTCAAGAGGAATATGAATACGAATTCACCTGGACCACTGAAGACCTCGGAGTGTACGATCTATCGATCCACAGCGAAGATGACGAGGAAGATATATCTGTAAGCGTATTAGAGCCGCCTTATTTTGAAGTAGAGATCAAACTTATTTCACCTGATGGTACTGATGAATTCGTTGAAGACGGGACCGCGACTATAGAATATGAAGTGGAAAACACTGGTGATTTAGAAGATGAACAGGAGATCCAATTTACTGTGAACGGCGATGTAGAAGATAGCGTAGAAGTGTTCCTTGATGGGGACGATATATATGAAGGTGAATTCGTTTGGAGCATGGAGGAACCAGGTGAACACGAGATAGTAGTATCGAGTGTGGACCACGAAGATGATGCTGAAGTGAAGGTATTGATGGATGCTTACTTTGAGGTAGAGATAACTTCTCCCGGGCCCGACGAAGAGTTCGATGTTGGAGAGGATGTTATTGTTGAATACAAAGTCACCAATATAGGTGAGGTCGAAGGAACACACGAGGTCGAATTCTATCTGGAAGACGAATTTATCGATGCATATGAAGTGACCCTTGGAGGAGGCGAAGAATACATAGGCGAATTCTATTGGGAAGCGGAAGAAGAAGGCGTTTTCGAATCATCTCTTATTGCTGCAGATGAAGACGCATCGGTTCAGTTCTCGGTAGAAGATCCGTTCCCATGGTGGATGATATTGATAGTACTGATGATCGTGGTTGTCTTTCTGGTGTTGATAGTAGTCTTCAAGGATAGAGATGAAAAGGAGGAAGAAGAAACACCTCCTAAACCTCCAGGAGACTCTAATGTTCCTTCAAGTGTGTATGAGGGAAAAGAACCCGAATCGAGTGGATTGTCCGGCGATCCTATGGAAGAGGAACTTGAAGAAGAAGAACTAGAAGAAGGAGAACTTGAAGAAGAAGAACTAGAAGAAGGAGAACTTGAAGAAGAGGAACTTGAAGAAGAGGAACTTGAAGAAGAGGAACTTGAAGAAGAGGAACTTGAAGAAGAGGAACTTGAAGAAGAGGAACTTGAAGAAGAGGAACTTGAAGAAGAACTA
>PUNG01000118.1 GCA_003551675.1 Thermoplasmata archaeon | reverse complement strand
TATCTGATAGGTGCTTTTCTTCTTTGCATTTGAAACATGTGGGTAATGGAAACGGGGTTTAAAAACCCCTCGTTCCAACCCACATAAAACTTATAACCTTGCAAGCATTCTACACCCTAATCCTTGTAAAACGGCATAGTTGTAACTTTAGATCGATTAAAACAAAGGTTTTCTACTGAGCCGGATAGATGGAAAAGAACGATAGGAGAAAAAACTTATTAACTTGTGAGTAGATGTTCTAACGACCGTCCTGGTGGCATTATGAAATAAAAAAGGTCGTAAGGTGTGGATATGAAGGTTCTATTCGTCGATGATGAAAAAAATTTCAGAGATCTGGTCGAGACCTATTCGGAAGAGACGGAATATGATATCGACGTTACTACAGTCGGTTCCGCGAAAGAAGCATTGCAGATGGTAGAAGAGGAAGACTGGGATGCGATCGTATCGGATTACAAGATGGCACCTATGGACGGTTTAGAACTTCTGAAGGAGTTGAGGGATACTGGTAATGATATACCTTTTATCCTGTTCACAGGTAAAAGAAGAGAAGAGGTCGCGATGGAAGCCCTGAATCTTGGTGCCGAAAGATATGTGAAAAAAGGTGGTGATCCGGAGAAACAGTTTCAGTTCCTTGTGCAGGCGATAGAACAAGAGGTTGAACACTACGTCACCAAGGGTGAAAAGGAAGTACAAGAGGCTTATTTTGAACAGCTCTTTGAGAACTCCCCTGAGGGTATCGTTTTATTAGACAATCAAGACAAAGTCATAAAAGCGAATAAGGGTTTTGAAGAGATGTTCGGTTATGCTGGAGAAGAGCTCAAAAGAAAGTCTCTCAACGAGTTTATAGTTCCGGAGGAAAAGATCTCTGAAAGCTCTAATCTCTCTAAAAAAATACTTTCAGGAGAGAGCTTAGAAAGGGAAACTATCAGAAAAAATAAAGACGGAACTAGGATACACGTGTCTCTTTTAGGATACCCTATCAGACTGAGAGAAGAGCAGATCGGGATCTTTGTGATCTACAGGAATTTGAGTGGAATCAAAAAGAAAGAAAGAAAGGTCAAAGATTTGTATGAAGCCTCTATAAAGATGGAGTCCCGTGTTTCTGAAGATGAGATATACGAGGAGATATTGAATTCGGCCCAGGATATATTGAATTTCAAGTCCAGTAGCATAGCCCTTGTAGAGGATGGCGAATTCGTGGTGAAAGCCACCGTCGCAAAAAATCTAGAAAAGGGTGACAGGCTTTCCATGGAAGGGATAAGAGCATTGACATTTGAGAATAGAGAACCTTATCTTATCGAAGACCTGTCAAAGTGGGATGAAGCAAAACCGACCGATACTGATTTCAAATCCGTTATCAGCGTACCCATAGGTGATGAAGGGGTATTCCAGGCAATGTCTTATGAAAAAAATTATTTCAACGAATTCGATCTGGAGATGACCGAATTCCTTATCTCACACATGAATCAAGTTATCAAGAATATAAGGAGCCAAAAGGAACTAGAAAAGAGCGAAAAGAAGTACAGGACGATATTCGAATCCGCCAACGACGGTATATTCATAATTAAGGATTATGTGTTCGTCGATTGTAACGAGAAAGTGGAGGAGATTTTTGATCATCGTCGTGACGAGATAATCGGCAAGCCTCCTTGGTATTTTTCTCCTGAAAGACAATACGATGTGGACTCACAAAAAAAAGCAAAAGAAAAGATAGACAGAGCTCTAGAAGGCGAACCCCAGTTCTTTGAATGGCTACACAAAAGGTCCGATGGAACCCATATATTTACTGAAGTGAGTTTGAATAGGTACGGATATGGAGGAGAAAACCTAGTATTGGCCGTGGTTAGAGATATAACTAAAAGGGAGAAAAGAAAGAAAAAATTAGAGGAAAACAAAAAGAAGATGGAAAGCCTGCACAAGATAGCAACGGATCTAGAAAGATGCGAGAAGGAAGAAGAGGTTTATCGTCAGACCATGGAGGCAGCTAACGAAGTTCTAAATTTTCATGACTGTGCACTTGTAATGATGGATGAAGAAACAGATGAATTCGTGGTCAAAAAAACTCTCAGAAGCGAGTACGATGAAGGTTCGAGAGTTCCCCTGGGCAAAGGCTATCTGAGTAAAACTTTCATAGAAAAGAGGTCTTTTATTTCCCGCGATCTGTCCGAAGACGATGTGGCGGAACCAGCCAGTGAAGATTTCAAGTCCGCTATCAGTATACCTATAGGAGATGTAGGGGTATTTCAGGCGATGTCGGATGAAAAGGACTACTTCGACGAAGAGGATTTAAATCTAGCAGAGACACTCATATCCCATACGTACCAAGTTATAGAGCGGATCAAAAGCCAGAAAGAACTAAGAAAAAGGGAGCGACGCTTCCGTAATATATTCGATAATGCGTTAGTAGGCATATACAGGACGACTCCTGACGGAGAGCTTTTGACTGCTAACCCAAGAGTGGCGGAGATGATGGGATTCGAATCGGTTGAAGATATCAATTCAAAAGATCTGTCCGAGATATCGGAATCATTGGACTACTCTAGAGATGAATTCAAAGAGATAATGGAGGAACAAGGAGTAGTGAAAGGTTTCGAAGGTACGCACCTCCTACCCGACGGCACTATTCTCAATACTATCGAGAACGCCGTGGCGGTCAAGGACGAACACGGTGATATAAAGTATTATGAAGGTACCATACAGGACATCACCGAATTGAAGAAAACACAAAGAAAATTGATGGAGAGCGAAAAGAAGTACAAAGCTATCTTCGAAAATACCGGTACCGCTACGGCCATAATAGATGAAGATGGAACGATCTCTCTGGCGAATAGAAAACTAGAAAGGACGGCTGGCTACTTTAGAGGTGGTTTAGAGGGTCAAAAATTCTTTGACCTGGTGGTAGATGAAGACAAGGAGAGGATGCAAAGGTATCATGAGCTCCGAAGAGAGGACCCTGAAAGCGTTCCAAACGAGTACAACTTTCAGGGGATAACGAAAAAGGGAGATATAAAAGATATTCATGCCACGGTGAATATGATCCCAGGTACAAAAAAGAGTGTAGCTTCACTGATAGATATAACTGATAAAAAAGAGATGATGAAGAGCAGAGACCGTTACAGATCAGAACTCAATAAGATGAACAGAAAGATAGATATGATGGAAAGTTATCTGAATATATTGTCGAAAACCGATCTGGATGCAGAACAACAGGAACAGATCGACAAGTTGAATAATATCATCAAGAAATAATGAAGTAAGGAAAAATCTTTTTATGGGCTGTCGTTTGAGATGTATCAGACGGATCTATGCGGGGATAGCCAAGAGGTAACGGCGAAGGATTGCTAATCCTTTGTCCCATAGGGACACGCGGGTTCGAATCCCGTTCCCCGCGCTTACACATCGATAGTTCCTTTCGACACTTTTTATTACTTTCGGGATTAGGAAGTAGGAGGGATCATCTCGCATATGGAAGTAGCTTTCGAAAGTATTATTGTATTCCTATAATCCGCGCATCCCTGGTGGTTTCAGATCAATCTTGAGAAATCGTCATAGACCTCTTTTCTGTGTCCTATGAAGAGGATAACCACTTTTTCTTCGCTTTGATCTATTTCATAGATAGCTCGATAGTCACCTATCCTCAGCCGCCAAAAGTCTGAATGCTTTAACCGTTTTCCTTTTTCAGGTCTAGACGATAAGGCTTTCAATTTTTTCCTGATCCTATTTTCAAGATCGTCCTCAGCATTTTCAAGGAAATCGTTCGCTTTTGGATGGAGCAGTACCTCATAACTCATCCAATCTACTCCAGCGGTATAAGATCTTCTGGATTTTCTTCAGCCTCTTTGCTTCTTTTGTCCAGCATCTTATAGAATTCCCTAGTTTTTTCTTTCTCTTCATACAGTTGTAATACGCTGCGGATCGCATCACTTCGGCTTTTGAATTTTCCCTTTTCAACCCATTCGTCCAATGTTTCGATCATCTTATCGCCCACTCTAACTTGTACTTGAGCCATCCTATCACGTAAACATATGTGTTTACGTTGTATATATTGATTTTCCCTTTTTTCGTCGCATCCTCTTGGTCACAAAAGTGAATTTTGATCCTACAAGGAATTAGACAAATTCCTCTTTTCTATCCAAAACTTTATTAAGCTTTTTTGCCGTAGTCAGAGATTCGACAGAGTACGAACAGGTAGGCTAGAGACAGTGAAAAGAGTAAACAAAAGGAAAGATAAGGAAGAAGTCCTTGATATGATGGAACCATTGATCGCAGAATGGTTCCATGAGAAGTTTGAGAGTTTGACAGAACCCCAGAGTTATGCCATCCCCTTGATCCATGAAAGGAAGCACGTGCTAGTTTCTTCTCCTACCGGTTCCGGTAAGACCTTGACCGCGTTCCTTTCCATAATAAATGAGCTTTTTAAGTTAGATAAGAAAGGAGAACTTGAAGACAAGATCTACTGCGTCTACGTTTCTCCTTTGAAAGCTCTAGCCAATGATATCCATAAAAACCTAGAAAAACCTCTCGAAGAGATCAGAGCTCTAGCTGAAGATAAGGAGGTTAAAACACCGGAGATCAGGACCGCTATAAGATCTGGAGATACTTCACAGAACGAACGAAGAAAGATGGCCAAAACACCACCACACATATTCATAACCACTCCTGAAAGTTTAGCTTTAGCCCTTTCATCCCCGCAGTTTAGAAAGAAATTCGACGGCGTTCAATACTTTATAAACGACGAGATACACGAGATCTCCTCATCTAAAAGAGGGGTTTACCTTTCTTTGAACACTGAGAGATTGGAAGAGCACATAAAAGGGGATATGACCAGGATAGGCCTTTCCGCCACACAAGCCCCGATCCAAGAGATAGCTAAGTTTTTAGGCGGTTACGAAGAAGGAAAACCAAGACCCGTGAACATAATCGAAGTAGCGGGTGAAAAGAACCTTGATCTTTCAGTGATGTCTCCCGTAGACGATATGACTATTCTGCCCTATGAAGTTGTAAATTCTCGCATGTACGATTGTTTGACCGAGATGGTCAAAAAACATAGAACCACGTTGATATTTACTAACACCCGCAGCGGGGCTGAAAACGTAGCCTATAAGCTCAAAGACAGGGGCATAGACAAAATAGCTGCTCACCACGGTAGTTTGAGTAAAGAGACCCGACTTGAAGTGGAGGATGGATTGAAGAGCGGAAGATTGAGATCAGTTGTCTCTTCTACATCTCTTGAATTAGGCATAGATATAGGCTACATAGATATGGTGATACAGGTCAATTCACCCAAGAGCGTTGCAAAGGGCTTACAGAGGGTAGGTCGAGCAGGTCATTCTTTAGGCAAGACTTCTAAAGGACGTATGATAGTATTCGATAAAGATGATCTGGTGGAGTGTTCGGTCATAACTAGAAAGGCTTACCAGCACGACATAGACAGAGTATCCATACCCGAGAACAACCTAGATGTTCTTTCTCAGGCTTTGATAGGGATGAGTATCGAACACAGGTGGGATGTAGAGGAAGCCTACGAACTCGTAAAAAAGGCCTACTGTTACAAGAACTTGCCCAAGGAAGATTACCTCCGTGTTTTAGATTACCTAGGGGCTACGGAGTTCCAGAACGTTTATCCAAAGATATGGTATAGCAAGGAAGAAGGTGTATTTGGAAAAAAAGGAGGGGCTCAGATGTTGTACTATATGAACATAGGTACCATCCCCTCCGAATCTAATTATAGGGTGTATTCAGAGAAGGGGGTCCCTCTCGGCACGCTTTCAGAGAAATTTGTTGAAAGATTATCGAGAGGAGACGTTTTCATCTTGGGAAGCCACTCCTATGGTTTCCTTCATACGAGAGGCACTAAAGTTTTCGTCGAGGATGCGGCAGGTAAGAAACCAACGGTCCCCAGTTGGAGTGGGGAGATGCTTCCTAGGAGTTACGATCTTTCCGTAGGTTTAGGGAGGTTCAGAAGAAAATTATCCCAGAAGATGCAAAACGAAGATGAAGACGACGTCATAACATGGTTAAGGGAGAACTACAGGATAGACGAAGGGTCCGCTAGAACTATGATCAGTTACTTCAAAGAGCAGTCGGCTCTTGTCAAGGAATTACCCACTGATAAGACCATATTGATCGAGGGACACATAGGGCAAGATGGGAACTATAACATCATCTTTCATGCGTGTTTTGGAAGGGAGACCAATGATGCTCTTTCCAGGGCATACGCTCACAAGATCTCTAAAAAGTTCAACTGCAACGCGAACGTATCCATAACCGATGACAATTTTATGATAACGACTGGGAAGAAGATCCCTTTGGGCGAGCTTACAGAACTTCTCTCGCATAAAGATATCGAAAAGATATTGAGAAGATGTATAAGGAATACAGAATTATTCGAGCAGAGGTTCAGACACTGCGCACAAAGGGCACTGATGATACTACGGAATTATAAAGGAAGAGAGATATCGGCATCCAATCAAAAGATACGGTCGAAAAAAATATTGGAGATGTTAAAACACAAACAAGATTTCCCCATGGTAAAAGAAACGTACAACGAGATCCTGTACCAGGTGTTGGATCTAGATAAGGCCAAAGAAGTTTTGAGATCCATCGACCAAGGCAAGATATCCATGGTGACGTCAGATTATTCAGAGACACCTTCTCCTTTTACCCATAATGTTCTGATGGCTGGCATTTCGGATGTGATAATGATGGGGGATAGAAGTAATCTCCTAAGACAATATCACCAGAAAGTACTAGAGCAAGTAATACCCCCTAGTGAAATAGAGAAATTCAAATTCGATAGAGACATCGTAAACGAGCATTATTGGGATAAAAGTCCGGAGTTCGATAGTAAGGAGGAGTTGTTGAACGTCATCGAGGAACTACAACCTATTCACGTTTTTAAAGAAAGAGGCAATAACGTTTTCAATAATACAGATCGATCGTTCGAAGAAGTCAGGAGATGGGCGAAAGAACTGCTAAACGAGGGTAAAATACAGTCTCTTTGGGTAGGAAACGTCAAGTATGTCGTGAGCGAAGATCTAGATAAGTTTCTATACTCTTTAGATCAAGGAGAACAACCTCATGGGAGCACCCCTATAATCGAACAGTTAAAAGAAGGTAAAAAAAGCATACACGACCTCTATGAAAACACGGATTTAAAGCTGAAAGATGTCAAAGAAGTATTAAGGGGTTTGGAGCGCAAAAGGTTGGTCAGTAGAGTAGATATAGATGAAGAGGAAAATTATCTGTACCGATTATTAGATAAGAAAGACAGGAAGTTAAAGCATGTAGAAGAGCTTATACTCGCTCACCTTGAATACGAAGCACCTAGAAGTCTCGAAGAGATCGCATACGCTTTGGATCTACCTGAAGATATAACCTTAAAAGCACTGAATACTCTTGTCGAGCAGAACGCCCTAGTTTCAGGAAGACTTGTGGTGGGCGAAGGCGAACAGTACATGTTGAAAGAAGATTATCACGAACTTCGATTTCCAGGAGGAGAACACGTTTCGGAGGATAGAGTCAGTGAATACAGGGCCAAAAAACAGTTCAGCGACGTAGGTTCTATAAAGGATTACTTTGAACTTTTCATGGAGGCAGGTACTCCTTATGATGTTTACCAACGGGTTTCAAATTTTTCACTGGACGAATGGAGGGCTATGAGAGGAAAAAAAGAGATAGTCGAAGGAAGATTCGTTAGGGGAAGGGTTAGATACGCCTTACAAAAAACTCTACCTATTTTTGTAGGTGCCTACAGGATAGAAGACCTTGAAGAAGAAGAGAAAAACCTACTAGACCTGATAAAAGAAGGAGAAGCTAAGACAATACGTGAATTGAAGATAAAAAGCGATCTTAGAAATGAAAGGATCAAAGAGATAGTAAAGAAATTAGACAGAAATCTTTACATCAGAAGGGAGTACACGGGAAGAGATGGTTGGTCTTCAAGGAACCGTTATAAGATGGTCGATGTAGATCCTCTTCCAAAAGAAGAGGCGAGAAAAAAGATCATAATAGGATATTTAAAAGGTAGCGGACCTGCGGCTTTTTCTAATATCAGATATTATACTGGTTTTCAAACTGAACATATAAAAAATATCATCGCCGAGCTGGTCCACGAGGGAGATATAACTAAACTTAAAGTGGGGAACTCGGAAAGAGAGATGTACATACTTTCAGAAGAGGTAGGTGAGTTACAAAAGGTCAAAGGAGGGGAGTACGACGAACTCCACATCCTTTCCAAAAAGGATCCATATACTCGACCACTTTGGGCCGAGGTATACCGTAGGTACGGCGAAGACTGGGTATTCCCTCTCATCAAGAAAGGAAATGTGGTAGGTGGCATCGAGAAGTGGAAGATGAGCGGTTGTATAGAGATACGTCATCTAGATGTAGATGAAGAGTCGATGCTTTCTGAGGCGCTAGTATCCGTGGACGATATGATGGATTTTCACCGATTGGAGGGGTATGATATAATCAGGATCAAAAATTATCAGAATACTCCTGTTGAGAATTTGCCCGAAGAGACTCTTTCTTTATTTAGGGAGCACGGTTACAAAGAAATACAAGGGATGCTGGTAAAGGGCAACTTAGTGGAGGATGTTTTCACGGAGGAAAAGGTGGTCTCCTACGTGTTCAGCAAGCAAAAACTGGGTGAAGAAAAATACGGTGATATCGAAGAGGCTCTGACCGAGATGAAGGGGACTAGGTCTGATTTTGAACTGAGACCGCGTGTAAACGAATTTTTTTCTTTAGAATGGCTCTACAAAAGAGGGAAGGTGTATGCGGGCAAGATGATACCTCCTTATCATATGTATGCTCTACCTGAGCATATTTTGATATACAGATCGGCCAAGGGAGTAGATCTTTCCCATGGTATGGAAACAATTTTAGATATGATCGAAAGAAAGGAGCCTGCACCGAAAAGGACGATATATCACCTTTCGCCTTACAGTAGGTCTAAAACGAAAGAGATACTCGACGATCTATACGAGGGTCTTTTTATCTCTCGAGATCCTTTTGGAAGGTATATCCCGATGCCAGGATACGATACCGATGTCGACACATGGGAAGCAAAGGAAAAAGTGATCGAATGGGTTTTTGAAAATTTTGGTGTTTTTACCGCCGAAAAATTATCCGCCTATCTTGGAATAGACTTCAATATGAGAGACATCAGAAAGATATTGGATACATTGGTAGACCGGGGGATATTGTGCAAAGGTTTTTTAGTCCAGGGCGACGAATCAGTCTATTGGATGCTATCTGAAGATCTAGAGATATTACCCGACGTTTCTTTTGAAGGACGGGGCGTGGTCACCACAAAGGACAGATTGAACCTCTATTTTAGAGAGGATATCAAGGATAAATTTGATCTAGGTAGTAGCAATCTGGTGTATGACGGCGCAGATTTCAAAGCCGCTTTCGATGCTACACTGAGTTCTGGTAGTGTAAAGATAAAGAAGTACCAAGGCAAGGATAAATACCGAAAAATCATCAAAAAATGGGCCTATAAACAAAATATGAATATGAAAAGTGAAGACCGTAAGGGAAGAAGAAAAAAAGTCTCCGACTATGAGATAAGGAAATGGTATGAAAAGACCAGAGGGATCTGATCCCTTCGAAGTCATAACGACGAAAAACATTAATATAGATTGACAATAAGAACTGTTGATACGAACTCTGAATTCACTGTGCAAGCACGTGATTTTTACAGGGTAAATTGCCACTGTGGCTTAGAGGCATAGCGATTCCTTGGTAAGGAATAGGTCGCGGGTTCAATTCCCGCCAGTGGCTCTTTTTAAAACATTCCTAAACCATATATAACGGTGGATTCAATCGACTCGTATGTCAAGGAAAAAACCGATAGTTAAGGAATCGAAAAGCGTGGAGATAGAAAAAGTGGACAGAGGGAACGATGTGTTCATACAAAAGTTGATTGCGGGTAAAGACGAAGTAGAAAATTGTTTTATGAGGAAGTTCACCATCAAGCCAGGTGGTTCCATGCCGTTTCACAGACACGAGAACACTGACCATGTACAGTATATATTGGACGGCAAGATGAAGGTTAGCCTTGGTGATGAAACGTACGTTGTAGAAAAGGGGAATTCACTTTATATCCCATCCAAACTAAAACATTCGTATGAGAATCCGTATGACGAAGAGGTAATATTCATCTGCATAGTTCCTGCAGGTAAGATAGAAACTAAAATATTGGAGTGATCCTGGATGACCCTCTAAGATGCATCGAATACTCAAGTTATATGAGCGCAGGATTTATATATGATTAGACATATGCGTCTTGATAGGAACAAAACGAAACAATATCAAGGAGGATGAAAGATATGGCAGAAGATGAAGTTGGATTCGACAAAGGATGGGCGATAGCAGTTATAGGCATACTCATCGTGATAGCTGTTTTGGCTATAAAGATGACTGCGACCGGTGAAACGGATGAATTCATGGGTATCACGAACCCAGAAGGCGTTTACGGCGAGTATTTCATCTCAGGAGTTGTAGTAGGGATTATAGTGATGGTCATCGGTGGAGTGATGGCTACTACTGGAAAGAAAGCAGTAGAAGAGGAAGATCTGGAAGAAGAATTAGAGGAAGCAGAAGAAGGTATATGCCCAACATGTGGTGCAGTGATACCGATAGACTCCGAAGAATGTCCTGAGTGCGGTGAAGAATTAGAGCCTCCTGAGGAATACGAAGAGGAAGATTTAGGGATAGGAGAACAGGAATGTCCCATATGTGGTGCAGAAGTTGATTCCCTCGCTGATGAATGTCCAGAATGCGGTGAACCATTAGGTGACGAAGAAGAGGAAGACGTGTTTGAAGATCTGTAAACCGATCCTAAAAACCCTTTCTAATTTTCTCTATTGATCATTTTTACCCATCAGATCATAGATGGCTTTCTCATATTTTTTGCAGATGATGTTCCAATCGTAGTCGTTTACCACTCTAGTGTCGATGGGATCCATGAGACATCTTGTGAGCTTTTTCAAAAACTCATCATGGGAACTATAACTGTGGACTCCCCTGTCTTCAAATTTTTTTTCGGCTTCAGGCATATTTTTACTCAGCACGGGTACACCGCAGGCTAGGTAGGATAAAACCTTACTACCCATGGTCAGGGTGTTCATCTTCATGGTTTTTCTAGGATTTAAACCAACGTCCATGGCACTTATGTAAGGTGACAAATCCTCATAATTTATTCTTCCCGTAAAAATAACATCCTTTTCGAGACCCAAATTTTCACTCAGCTCTTTTAGACGCTGTGAATGATCCGTATGGAGTCCCGGTCCTACGATCAAAAGGCTCGCTTCAGGATATTTCTTCTTTATGGTAGGCATGAGTTCGATTATATCCTCAAGATCGATCCATCTTTCTAAAGACCCTACGTAGCCTAGAGTAGGACTACCTAGCGAATATCGGGACCTAACCTTTTCATCAATTTCATCGGTATTAACACGTCCTATTTTTTCCAGGTCTAAACCGTTGGGTACTACTTTGATCCCTTTGTCTGTTCTTTTACGAAGAAATTCTTTGAATCTTGAAGTAGGAGTTATCAAACCATGCGATTTTTTTATATTAAATAAGGTGAGCCATTCCACCACATTTTCGGCGAGTTTGTCCAACGGTTTGTCATAGTAAGATGCAGCACTTTGAGGAAAATGATCTAAATAATCTATTATTATGGGAGTATCTTGAAGGCTTGACACTGAACTAGGGATTATATTTGTCGATATTATAACGTCATAATCAGGGGCTATATTACCTATTTTTGATGCATGTATCCTAAAATTTTTGATGTAATACCAACTCACATCTGTGTTTACTTTAGAGTCCATACTGATAAGATTGCATTCGGTATCTCTTCTCTTCTTTTCGAACAGTTTGAAATGACATACATCTATTTCGTGCCTTTCTGAAAGTCGGTCGAATATAAAATTCAGTCGATTTGGAACGGGATGACCGATCCAATCCGTCGTGGGTATCACTAATATCTTCATAATATCCGTTGAATACGCTATTTATCTCAAATCTGAATAGTTCGAAGGTCCTTACCTGAGATAGTTTGAATACCGGTTTCCTTTTCGATCTTTTTTGTAACTTCTTTTATCTTCTCAGCCACATCGGGATAGAAATGTGTCAATATCAAGAGTTTTGGGGATGTATCCGCAAACGTCGAGATGAAGCTTTCGGTATCAGTATGTCCCTTTGTTTTCTTCAATGATGACAATTCGTGGATGAGTATATCAACATTCTCTGAAAGATTTTTGATTTTTTCACTAACCTCCGTATCTCCCGTGTAGATGATCCTTTTTCCATCATGAGTTATCTCATATCCTTGACTCATATCTGTATGGAGTGTATCGAAGGCTTTGATAGAAAAGCTATCCTGAAACTCTTCTTCTGGGTTCAGCACCTCGAAATTTAACATGATGTTTTTATCGTCGAAGTGAGGGGCATCGAGACATCTAAAGATGTTTATCAACCTTTTTTTTAGCTCTTTAGGCACTATGATCTTATACTTTGCTTCTTTGTTTTTTAGCCAAGAGGCTTTTATCAAAGCGGGTATATCTTGTATATGATCTAAATGCTCATGTGTCAGACAGATGGTGTCGATCTCATCGACGGCGGTCCCTGATTCCGCTATTCTTAGAGGAGTACCCATCCCACAATCCAATAATATCTTATGCTTCGGTACTTCTACTAATATACCAGATTGTGCTCTTCCCGGTATCGGTACACCGGCGCCGGTGCCCAACAGAGTGACTTTTATATCCATATTTTTACCTGTATTTTTTAAAGGTTAAGAATTCGGGATATATCCATCTTTTCCTTTCGGATGAAAAGTAAATTTATAATAGGCATGAACATTACATCTGCTAAGATGCAGGATAACGGAAAAAAACGTAAATGGCCCGATTTCAGATTTACCACTGAAGAAGTAGCTGGTGCCGTAGGTGATTATGGTACTTTGTTCCCTATCATATTGGGTGTGGCCGTAGTAACTGATGTTAACTTAGGACACATACTCTTGTTCTTTGCCTTATGGTATATCCTAACAGGTCTTTATTACAAAAAACCGGTTCCCGTGGAGCCCATGAAAGCCATCGGTGCAATAGTTATCGCAGGGGAATTCACTCAGGAGATCATAACCGCCTCCGGTATCCTTATAGGCATTTTCTTTCTCATTCTAGGCTTTATGGGAGGTATGAAATTTATCAGAGACAAGATCCCACAGAGTTTGATAAGAGGGGTCCAATTAGGTCTAGCACTTATATTGCTTGAGACATCTTATCAGTTCATCTCTCACAGTCATTCAGACTTTTACATCGCGGTCATCGGTATCGCTGTGATCGTTATATTTTTCGTGTTGAAAAAGTACAAAAACCTCCCGGACATGTCTTCTTTAATAGTCCTCGTCCTGGGTTTCATCATAGGTATATCGATCTATGGTATCCCTTCGATGGAGGTGCTAACTCTTCCGTCCATGGTGTTACCTTCTTTTAGAGATTTTCTCAGTGGAGGATGGTTGTTAGTGATACCCCAGATCCCACTTACCATAACCAACTCGATACTAGCTACTTCTTTGTTGATCGGCGATCTTTTCAAGAGAAAAGAAGATCCTGACAAGCTCTCCAAAAGCGTGGGTCTTATGAACTTGACCTCGCCTATCTTTGGAGGATTCCCTATGTGTCATGGCTCGGGAGGACTGGCAGCGCAGTACAGATATGGGGCTAGGACCGGAGGGTCCAACATAATAAGCGGCCTTATCCTTTTGGTTATAGCTTTCTTTTTTGCAGGCGTAGGCTTCATCGAGCTTTTACCGCTGGGTATCTTCGGTGCTCTTCTCGTTTTTGTAGCCATGGAGCTCGGCAAACACTCTTTCAAAACCGATTCATACCTGATCACAGGTGCCGTAGGGATCGTATCTTTATTGATCAATATAAGTGTAGGATTTGTTGTTGGTATCGTTCTCTATTATCTGTTCAGGAAGATCGATCTGTAAAACCTCTGTTTTCTGCTACAAAAATTATATAATCGATGGTGACCATGTAGGTTAAGAGAGTGTGATTATAAATGCCAAGAATCAAAAGAATAGAACCTGTTACGTTGATCAGTAAAGAATACGCAGGCCCCATCGAAGATATTCCTTTCAAGGAATATACTGCAGATTTAAAAAAATGGGCGAAGAATAAAAAAGCTAAAGCGTTTGGAAAACCGGTTTTGTTTTATTATCATCCTTTCGATGAAATGGATGAAAAAAAATTTAGAATAGACGTTGCAAAGCCGATAAAGATCTTGAGGAAAGGCGGGAACGGGTACAAGGTTAGGTACATTCCTAATATGAAAGTAGCCGCTGTGAATTTTGAAGGATCTCCCTCAGATTATTCTAAAGTCTATGAAGAGCTGCTAGCTTGGGTCGAAAGGAAGAATTATGAGCCCTATGGCAATAGGATGGAAAAAATAAAAAAGAGAAAGAAGGATAAGAATGGGAAGATCACCATCAAAAGTCAAATCCAGATCCCAGTGCAAAAAAATAAAAAAAGGTAGGAAGTTGTTTCTACCTATTGGAATCTATCCTCTAGTTCATTCATCACTTCCGGCAGGGTTGTGTACTCCATCTCCTCCATGGGCAGTCTATGTGGTTCAAAGGGACCGTGTCTTCTCATGTATTCCGCTATATCCGCCGACTTTTCTCTGACCATATCGAATGCAGGATCATCGAATAGGTCTGCAGGCTCGTCGAACTTACCGTCTTTGACCTGTGTACCTAAACACAGAACCCTGGGTGGTCCATCAAATCTGGTACACTTCGCATCTTTTTGAGAGACCGGCATTATTGGGCCGTTGTGGCTTCCCCGCATCCAGCCTGAAACAAGGAATGGATGAGAAAAGGGCTCTAAAACTTCTCCCAATGCAGGAAGCCCTGATTGTGCTCTGACTATGGCTACTGGATCGTCTTTACCCACGTATTCTCCTGCGATCTGATATAGTTTTTCGGTGCTAACAGCCGCTACTGGCTCATCCGAGGGTAGTTTGCTCCCTTCCTTGGGATACACCTTATTGATCACGAATCTTCCCTTAGCACCTAAAAGAGCTAATATGTCGTAAATTTCTTCTGGTGCGTTCATCATTATCGTTTTATCTCTCTTGATATCCATGATTTCGAATCTGAATCCAGCGTGCAGTGAAGGGTCTATGACTAATCCTGCGGTGTTGAATGGGTCCGCAAAGATCTTGAATAGTGGATAGTTAAAGGCACCGGGTTCCGTTTTATCCATAAGGAAAGCGACCACTGGTTCGGCTTTTCTTTCGGTGAACTCCATCTCCGCTATTCCTGGCCCCATACCTCTCACATTGCCAGAAAAAGCATCTGAGAGTAAATCCTGGCCTGCACCGTACAGACCAAGCTCCCTAGCTTTTTCAGTAGCTTCTTGAAATGTTTCCCACGCCAAGGAGTGTATCTTTTCGGAATCTTCTCCTTCTTTGTGGGTCATCAATAATTCTAAGTCATCTCCACAGTGCGTGACATGGTAGTTGATCAGGTCATTCGATGCACTGAGTTTTTTTTCCGCCACTTCCATCAGTTCGCCATGAACTGTTGCATGTCCTGGGTATCCTCCTACGTCGGCTTTTATGATGCTAAAAGTCGTTTTGCTCATAATATCTTACCTCGTTTACCGTGTAATAAGATGTACGATAAAAGATTATCGATGAGAGATGAGTTAAACATGAAAAGATTTTAAAGGTTCTGCGCGTTTGCGATACCATGTCTTCGAAGTTCATTCAAGACTACTCTTTCGGAAGGATAGTCATCGAGGGTAGAACTTACACCGATGACGTCATATTGTTAGGGAAAAAAGTGTTTCCTGGGTGGTGGAGAAATAAAGGCCATGATATGGTGATCCAAGATATCAAAGAGATAATAGAATTTGATCCCGATATCCTGATCATCGGAACCGGCAGCTCCGGCGGCCTGCGGGTGCCGCGTGAGGTGATAAAAAACGTGGATTTCGAACTGAAAGGTTATACTACCCAAAAGGCCTGTAAGAAGTATAACGAATTGATAAAGAAATCCAGCAAAGTAGCGGCGGGACTCCATTTAACTTGTTGAACTACTGTTGTAACTCATGGGATCTTTTCCATGCTACCTTCTATCCGGGCCCTGTAATATGGATCATTTTTTAATCTTTCACCGATAGTTTCGATCTTTTTCCCTCTAAAGTCATAAACTAGATATCTCTCTTGATCGGACCTTTCCAACTTTATTATGAATCTTGGGAGATAACAAACATCTTTGATCTCAAAATCTTCGATGTTGGATCCAAATCTTTTTGAGGCTTCTAGAAAGTTCTCCACGAATACCTTGGGTTTTTTATCTACCACGGACCATGGTATATAATAGCCATCACTTAGATGTGAAAGTCCGTGGTATTCTATCTGTCTCGCCGCGTGTTCGTTCGGCATATTACTTCTTCCTTCTCCCAGCCACGGTTCTATGACCGTAGAGGTCCTCTCCATCACGGTCGTTTTGTTCAACATCTTTGGTTGTTCGTATTCGATGTAAACGCAGGGAAATCCTAGGAGGCAGTTGTAAGATATTTTCTCAGATTCGCTTTTGAACATCAAAACGCCCCCGCCTTTCTCCCGCTCTTCTTCCACTTTATTCTTTATCGCCTGCCATCCCTCGCTCAGGGGTATAGATTTTATTGGCAAATTATTCTCCTCCTAACTTTTGATTCTTGATAACTATAAGGTCAATCTGATTTATAAGTTTTACCTCTTTCAAAATCGTTGATAAGACTTCCGATACCCTGTATTTTTATCTCTACCGTATCTCCGTGTGAGATCGGCCCTACGCCGGACGGCGTACCTGTAGAAATAATATCGCCAGGCTCCAAAGTAAGATATCGGGTTATATCTTCTATAAGTTCAGGTACTGAGAAGACCATGTTGTCTATGGATGACTTCTGTTTTAATTTTCCGTTTACGACGGTTTCGATGCCTGCATCCCCGGGGACT
This sequence comes from Thermoplasmata archaeon, assembly GCA_003551675.1. Taxonomy (GTDB): domain Archaea; phylum Thermoplasmatota; class Thermoplasmata; order Halarchaeoplasmatales; family Halarchaeoplasmataceae; genus Natronoplasma; species Natronoplasma halalkaliphilum. The sequence goes on along the minus strand of PUNG01000118.1, from coordinate 14,220 downwards.
TCGTAGGGAGATACCATGACGGGACCTACAGGAGCCGCGTTATCGAAGGCCTTTCCTCTCACCCAATTCTGTTCCTTTCTCTGGTCATCTCTATTAGATAGATCGTTTACACATGTATATCCCATGATACAATCCTTTGCTTTTTCTTTAGGAACGTTCTTGCACTGTTTACCTATCACCACACCTAACTCGGCTTCATGATCTATCCTTTTATCTTCTAAAAGTTGGATGGTATCTTTGTGTCCGGCTAATGTACTAGGCGGCTTCAAAAATAGTTTTGGTCTATCTGGTATTTCTTTGCCAGTTTCTTCCGCATGGTCTTCATAATTCAAACCAACACATATGATCTTGGATGGTTCTACAGGTGGTAATATGTCGATCTCTTCAAAACCATATCGTCCACCTCCGAATTTTACGCCTGTTTTGACCTGTTCACCGTGCCGGATGGATCCTGCTGGGTCCTTAAATCTTATCAGTCGCATGTTTTCATTAACCATAAGAAACAATATAAGTCTTTGTTCACAGATTTTCACCTTTTTTCAGCTTCTACGTAGTTGTTCCCCTTAGAACGGAATTTTTCGACGATATCTAGGTTTGCACTCTTCACATCATTTTCTAATTCATCTAAAGTGTATAGATGATAGAATCTTTTTACTACTTTTCCATCCTCCCTGTGCCATGGGACGAACACGTCTTTTTCTCCTTCATCTAGGTTCCAGCGATCTAATTCTCTAGCCCAAGAAGATACTAGGACCCGACCTCCTGGTTTTAAGACCCTTTTGGTTTCCTCTAAACTTTCAACTCTCCCGCTCTTTAAATGATGTATGGCGGCGATATATATCACGTTATGAAATGTATTTTTTTGGAAAGGTAGTTTTTTTACGTCCGCTCTCAACAAATCCACATGGAAGTCACGAGTTACTTTATTCCTAACGTTTTTTTTACATATCTTCAGCAGCTCCATCGATGCATCTATACCTACTACTCTGCATCCTCTTTTGAGTCCTTCTATGGCATGTCTGCCGTTTCCACATCCCATGTCTAACAGATTACCTTCACAGTTAGAAAGAAATTCCACGACTTCATCCCATGCACGATTTCGTGTTTTGTCAAAGTGTTCCGCAATGGAATCGAAAGTTCTCGAAGACCTTTCAAAGTCTTTTTTCATGTCATTCATCTGATTTAACCTCTGATTTGAATCATAAGTTTTATATTCTCCGGTGATTTACGAACAAAGGATGGATATTTTGAGCGTGTACTCATTATTTATAATCCTTATCTGCCTCGCACTCTCTTGGATAACCTATTACAAAGGATTGTTGAATATTGACGGGGCCCTCACCGCATTTTTCATAGCCGTTTTCATCAGCTTTCAAGGCGGACTGGACTTGATCTTGCTCTTTGTCGTTTTTCTTTTCAGTGCCTTTCTAGCTACGAAGTATAAATTCGGTTACAAAAAGGAAAGAGGTATCCACGAAGGATTGAAAGGAGAAAGGGGTTGGAAAAATGTGTTGGCCGCAGGTGCCATCCCCACAGTAATAATTCTACTAGACAGTTCTGGCTCCCTTGTGACCTTCGGTTTTTTAGGATCGGAATTAACCATCGCTCTTTTCGTGGCGAGTATAGCGTCGGCAGCTTCGGACACACTGGCCTCTGAGATGGGGATGGTCTCGGATAAGGTCTATCTTATCACCAACTTCAAGAGAGTAAAACCCGGAGTCGACGGCGGTATATCATTATACGGAGAGTTGTGGGCTTTGGTGGGACCGATTTATACTTTCCTGGTTGCCCAGTTCATGTTTTATTTCTCACATCATGATACACTCCCACTAAAGGTCATGATTCTCGGCATCATGGTAGCTTTTCTCAGTTGTCAGATAGACAGTATATTAGGTGCTACTCTTGAAAGAAAAGGTTTGATGACCAAATCTATGGTCAACTTTACATCGATCTTGCTCTCGATAATAGTATATGGAGGAATATTATGGCAGATAGGATATTGATGTTGATATTGGACGGTATAGGTGATAGAGCGGTAGAAGAGTTGGAAGGGCGAACACCTCTGCAGAGTGCTGAAACTCCTAATCTTGACCACTTTGCAGAAATAGGAGAAAATGGATTATTGGATACCATAGCACCCGGGATAAGACCCGGTAGCGATACAGGACATCTAGCTCTCTTGGGTTACGATCCTTACGAAGTCTACAGTGGCAGAGGACCTTTTGAAGCCGCCGGTGTAGGTATATCTCTAGGATCCGAAGACGTCGCTTTCAGATGTAATTTTGCCACATTGAAGGACGGGAAGGTGGTGGACAGAAGAGCAGGTAGGATCAAAGAGGGCACAAAAGAACTAGCAGAGGCCGTAAGAGAGATAGAACTAGGTGTAGATTTTGATTTTCAGCATACAATTGAACACAGAGGTGTATTAGTGCTAAAAGGTGAAGGTCTAGGAGGAGGTGTCAGTGACGTAGACACACACGGCTCAGAAAAGGGCTATGCTAAAGCGATCTCTTTGGATGATTCAAAAGAGAATAGAAAAACTGCGGAGCTACTGAACAGATTTACAGAAAAAAGCATAGAAGTACTTTCGGAGCATCCTGTAAACGAGCAGCGAGAAAGAGAGGGAAAACCCCCTGCCAATATAATCCTGCCTCGAGGAGGTGGAACGGTTCCAGAGATGGAAGATTTAAAGTCTAAGGACGGTCTTGACGCCGCAGCCATATCAGGGATAACTCTAGTTCAAGGTGTTTGCGCTTTAGCGGGTATGGATATAATAGAAGTCCAGGGGGCGACAGGTGGTTTGGATACAGATCCGGATGCCATCGTAGAAGCAGCTATAAATGCTCTAGATGAATATGAATTCGTACTCGTAAATATCAAAGGGTTCGATATTTCAGGACATGATGGTTTACCATTCCAGAAGATAGAATTTATAGAAAAAGTAGACTCTTCCTTGGAACCTTTAAAAGAACTCGAAGATACTTATGTAGCAATAACAGGAGATCATTCTACTCCTGTCACCATAAAGGATCACAGTGGAGATCCACTACCCCTAACTATATTTGGAAGGGAAATCAGGAACGACGATGTAAAGGAATTCGATGAAAGAGCATGTGGTAAAGGCGGTCTCAACAGGATAAGAGGAAAAGATCTTTTGAATATATTGAAAGACCTTGCGGATAGGACGGAAAAATTCGGTGCCTAGCGTTTGTAACCTATGTCCCGTAAAAATTTCTTTCTCTTTTCTTTGTCTTCTTTTTTTTCCACGCCAACGGTTGGCTCGCCGTCGACGACCCCTAAGATCCCCCTGCCTGTTTTGGTATTTGCCACGATCACTTCTACAGGATTAGCGGTTGCACAAAAGATTCTACAGACCTCTGGTACTCTCTTAACTTCATTCATCACGTTGATGGGAAAACTTCCTTCTAATATGATGAGGAACGAATGACCAGCGTTGACCTCTCTCAAATTCTTTACCGCTAGATCCTCCAATTTTTTGTCTGTTCCATCGTGTCTCACCAGTTTCTCTCCGGAGGCTTCGCAGAAAGCGAGTCCAAACTTTATATCTGGTACGGATGTAACCAATGCTTCATAAACGTCCTCAACTGTTTTGATGAAATGGCTCTGCCCCAGTATTATGTTCATCTCTTCCTCTTTCTCCAACTTCACTCTCTCCAATTCCATTTTATCGCTCAAAGAAATCCCCGGGCATAAATATATTTAACGCCCTTTTTACTTCTTTTCCTCTTTAATAGGTTCCAATAGGTCACCTTCTTCAAGGTCGTCTATATCCGGTTCTTCTTTATCTTCGCTTATCCAACCGCATTTATTACACGTCTCAGAACTATCTAGAAGTTCACCACACTCAGGACAATATTTTTCTAACTCTTTTTCTTTCTCTTCAAGGCCATCCACGCTTTCACTCACGCTTTTATCCATCCGTTTTTTTGCCCATAATAGTCCTAAAGCAAGAAGAAATACCACAACCGTTGAAACAAAATACTCCAATGTAAGCAACTGAAATGCCCTAGACCTTTCCAGGGTTATGGGTCCGGGCCCCCTCGAGGTGGTGTGCCAATCGTGATCTTGTTCTCCATCGATGGTCATGTTCCTCCTCACTGAAAAGTAATGTCCGTACAACCTCTCGTCTAAATCTGTTATCTCTTTGTAGTACTTGTAGGTCTCATTCGTATCTTCATAAAAATTCATCTCATAGCCTTCATAGTCCATGACTCCAACGTATTCTACGGTCGAGAGAGTCAAATTTAAAAATACAGTGTGATTATCTATGGTATAATTGTTCATATCCTCTCCCCTGGTTACATGTCTTTTATTCAGTTCCACGGTGAAATTAAAAGTTGTGTCGTCCCCATCGATATACATAGGTTCTAATCTCCCCTCCTGAAAATGATCCGAATCCAAGGTTTGTGGTCTTAAGTCGTAGATCATACCCAATTGAAATGAGGCGATGGTCAGTGCTAGGAGGAGTATCACCACGACACCTGCTACCAGTATTTTCTTTAAACCGTCTTCCCCGTAGAGTTTATAAGGGACCAAAATAGCCAGTATGGGAAGAATTATGTTCATCAAACACGGATTTACAAATATCAGCCAAATAGAAACTAAATAGACTGTCCCGATGTAAGCTAGGAGAGAAAATCTTGATCGCTTTATCTTCTTAAATTTGTTATCAAATTTTTTTAGACCCGATAGGTAATCTTTAGAGCTCATGTTTATCCGTGCTTAAAAACTGATAGACCCTATGACAATAATTAATCTTTTGCATGAATTTAAGAGAGTCGATAGTTTCTAATCATCCAAACTTATAAATAGGGATATTAAACATATATGTGCCGTAGATGAGGAAAATGAAGTATAAAATTCTTTTCGTTATCGGTCTTTCTATGATACTGGCTATTTCTGGGACCGCATTTGCTTTTGCTTCAGGAACGCATACGGATGAAACGGACCTATTGGAAGAAAATCTAGATGAGATATATTCTGAGATAAGTACCGCGGAAGGTTACCCCTTTCCTGATGAGTATCCTACCGTGGATCAACTTTACGAATGGTACGACGTTTTAGAAGAGGAATTCGATATAGTGGAAAAACACCATTATGGTCACTCTTACGAAGGTAGAGACCTCTGGGCGCTGGAGATAACATCCGATGAAGATACACAAGTTGATAACAAACCGGGCGTACTCATCGACGGAGCGTTGCACGCCCGCGAGTGGTCTTCTGTGCAGGTTTCCTCGTACCTCATGTGGAGGCTGGTAGAGGAATACGAGACGAACGAAACTATCTATTGGTTGGTTAACAACCGCAGGATCTTCATAGTCCCTATGACCAATCCGGACGGTTACATTTACGACGGTGACGGCGATCTAGATGCAAGACAGGGTTGGCGAAGGAACCGTAACGTCTCTGTTGGAGATGAAGACGATGTTGGAGTTGACCTAAACAGGAACTGGGATGTGAACTTTGGGGGTAGAGGTGCTAGCGATGATCCTGGTTCGGACACCTACCACGGGGAAAAATCTTTTTCCGAACCCGAAACATATCATCTGAAAGAGTTCTTGTTGGAGATGGACGTCAACTCTTATCAAAATATACACAGTCATGCCGATACCTTATTGATTCCATACATGCATACGAACGATCCTAGTCCCCACTATGATTGGTATAGAGGCATGGCGGACCATATGGTTTCACTGACATCCATGTTAGGTGATGAAAGTGAACAGTACTCCTATGGCCAACCCCAAGAGGAGATTGGATATAGTGCATCAGGAGGCGCGTCTGATTGGGCTTACGCCAAAGAAGGAATGCAAGGATTGACCTTTGAGATATACACTCCAGAATCAGGTTTAGACGGTTTCTATCCTGATGAAGAATATATTATGACCATAAACAAAGATCTCGACGACTCTTTGATGTATCAAGTAAGGGCAGCAGATGTGGAGTTAGGAGACGGGCCCATGGGTGAAGGAGGAGATGATCTGTTTCCTCCGGTTCCATATCTGGTGTATGGATGTGTAGAGGTAGGTGGGGCTCCAGTCCCCGACGTGGAAGTAGATGTAGTGAGCCAGGAAACCGGGGAGCAACTATCTCTAATGACTGACAGTAATGGATACTACGAGTTCAATTTCGGTAACTTGGTGGAGCACGGCTATGATATAGGAGATGAATTCATTTTGGATGTGGACTCTGAAAACGGAGCCGATAAACAAGTCGATCTTACCGTGGACGATACGTTAGGTAAAAGGATAGATCTTGAATTTTTTGGAGAGACTCATGAATTAACCCTCGATATCCAGGGAGAAGGTGAGGTTGAAGTGAGTCCGGATCAGGAAGAATATCTACAAGGTACAGAAGTCACGTTAACAGCTGTACCAGAGGATGATTGGCGCTTCGTGGAATGGACTGGTGATGCTGAAGGTACGGAAGAAGAGGTCACAATAACGATGGATGAAGACAAGGAGATAACAGCGGCATTTGAAGAAGTAGCGTATTACACGCTCAATGTAGACGTTGAAGGCGAAGGAACGGTAGAAATAGATCCAGATGAAGAAGCATATATAGGGGGTACAGAAGTTACGCTAACAGCGATACCAGACGAAGGTCACGAGTTCGTGGAGTGGATAGGACCTCACGAAGGAACCGAAGAAGAGATCACAGTGTTAATGGACGGGGACAAAGAGATAAAAGCAGTATTCCGAGAAGAAGTTGATAGGTACGAGTTGACGTTGAACATAGACGGAGAAGGAACAGTGGAAGTAGAGGGAGAGGAAGTAAAAGATGGAGAAACCCTAGAGATCGAAGAAGGAAAAGAAATAGAACTTGAAGCAATCCCTGACGAAGATTGGCACTTCGTGGAATGGACTGGTGATGCTGAAGGAAAAGAAGAAGGGATCACTATCTATATGGAGAACGATAAAGATGTAACGGCATACTTCCAAGAGGAAGCGGAGATGTACCAACTCACCATCGATATCCTAGGCGAAGGTGAGGTAACCGTTGAGTTCAACGACAAAACTTACGAATTCAATGACTCTTGGTCCGGAGAGATCGAAGAGGATATGGAAGTTAACCTGACGGCGGAACCCTCTGAGGATTGGCGTTTCGAGGTGTGGAGTGGCATCCCCGATGAGAACAGAGCTATAACTTTGACTTTAGAAGAGGATATGGAGTTAACAGCAAGATTTCTAGAAGAGGACGATGAAGATGATGACACGCCCGGATTCACTTTCGTATTGTTGATACTATCCGTGGCCGTTGTGGTGGCGATATATTATAATAAAGAAATAAGATAACTCTCCTCTGTTATGGAGAACACTTGAGCCGACATACAAACTTATAAATAGGGTTACCACACATTATTGAGTGTATATTGTGATCGAAATGAAGCATAAGCAGAGCTTTTTTGTGTTTGGCCTGGTTATTATACTGGTCCTTTCAGGAACCACACTATCTTTTGCTGATTCCGAGACTCCTGTCGACGGAAAAACTTTGATAGAAGATTTTGATGAAATTAATAAAGTGATAAGTGCTGAAGAGGAGTATCCTTTTCCTGAAAAATATCCTTCAGTCCAAGAACTGTACACATGGTACGACGAGTTAGAAACGGAGCATGATATAGTGGAAAAACACCATTATGGTCACTCTTACGAAGGTAGAGACCTCTGGGCGCTGGAGATAACATCCGATGAAGATACGCAAGTTGATAACAAACCGGGCGTACTCATCGACGGAGCGTTGCACGCCCGCGAGTGGTCTTCGGTACAGGTTTCGGCGTACCTCATGTGGAGGCTGGTAGAGGAATACGAGACCAACGAAACTATCTATTGGTTGGTTAACAACCGCAGGATCTTCATCATACCCATGACCAATCCGGATGGTTACATTTACGACGGTGACGGCGATTTAGATGCAAGACAGGGTTGGCGAAAGAACCGTAACGATTCCATACCTGAAGATGAAGTCGGGGTGGATCTGAACAGGAACTGGGATGTGAACTTTGGAGGTAGAGGTGCTAGTGATGATCCAGGTTCGGACACCTACCACGGGGAAAAATCTTTTTCCGAACCCGAAACATATCATTTGAAAGAGTTCTTGTTGGAAATGGACGTTAACTCTTATCAGAATTTACATAGTCATGCCGATTGCCTTTTGATTCCATACATGCATACGAACGATCCTAGTCCCCACGATGACTGGTATAGAGGTATGGCGGACAACATGACCTCTTTTACATCTCTGCTGGGTGATGAAAGCCAGCAGTACTCTTACGGTCAACCACAGGATGAGATAGGCTACAGCGCAGCTGGAGGTGCCTCAGACTGGGCCTACGCCAAAGAAGGACTACAGGGCCTAACGTATGAGATACATACCCCTGACGATGGCATGGACGGTTTCTATCCTGATGAAGAATATATTATGCCCATAAACAAAGATCTCGACGACTCTCTGATATATCAAGTAAGGGTATCAGATGTGGATTTGGGAGATGGGCCCATGGGTGAAGGAGGAGAGGATCTGTTTCCTCCTGTTCCATATCTGGTGTATGGGGAAGTAGCAGATGATTCAGGCGAACCGTCTATCGATGCCGAAGTTGAAATCGAAAGTCAGGTGACAGGTGAGCAACTCTCTATAGATACCAACAGTAAGGGATATTACGAGATAAATTTTGGAAACTTCGATAACGAAGACAGTTATGACATCGGTGACTCTTTCACCGTTACGGTGGATCAAGACCAAGAAAATCAAGTGGATTTCGTCGTTGACGATAATTGGGGTAAAAGGATAGACTTTACGTTTGCTGCAGGTACTAACGTTGTTACCAAAGAGCCATCTCAAGTCACCATGGATTCGGCGGAATTGGTAGGCGAAGTGACTCTAGGTGATCAGGATGAAGTAGATGGTTTCTTCCAATTCAGGGTTGAAGATGAAGAGGATTGGTATGAAACCGAGGAAATATCTATAAATTCGGACGGTGAGTTCACTGATAGCGTAGGAGGCCTGGAGGCTAGAACCGACTATGAATTCAGAGCGGGTATCCGATGGGACGGTACGGAAGAAGATTTTGGCGAGGTAGTTACTTTCACCACCCATGAAGATCCACTAGAACCGGCCATAGATATAAGGATCGAAAAGGACGAAGCCACGGAAGATATAATCTTAAGATGGGACGATATCGGAGTTTCCGAGTATAACGTATATTATTCCCAAGATCTTTATGCCGGCTTGGATGCATGGGAAAATCTTGGCCCAATCAGTGACTCTGATCACGTCCATTCCGGCGTCTTAGGCGGTGAAAACTACTATTTTGTGACATCCATAGATGGTGGAGAAAGATCCGGGATTGCTTTCTGCGTGGAAAGGCACTTCCAGGAAGAAGGGTCTAAACACTACGTCTCCATCCCCTCGGGGTTCGATTACGATGGAGACGGTGAACTGAGAGCCAGTGATATAGTACTTTCCATCGAAGGAAATCTTGACTCTAGTGACTACATATCTGAGGTAGCTAGATGGGATCATCTTACCAGGGATTACGATGAAACTTATCATTATCAAGAGGGGCAATGGTTGAACGATTTCGTCATAGAACCCGGAGACGGTATCGCATTTACCGTGGAGGATGAGTTCACTTGGCACATAAACGCCACGGATACAAGACAAGAGATATCTTTTGGTGGTGAAAGACCAAGACATTACACTTCAATACCTTACACGCTAGAGGGTCAGAGAGAGGACGGTCGACTGATGGCTAGTGATATTGTAAAATCTATAGAAGGAGATCTAGAGACCAGCGAATACATATTCGACGTGGTCAGGTGGGACCCTTCCAGCCAAGGTTACGAAGAAAGATACTATTACGACGCCTTTGCTGGGCAGTGGACCGGTGATTTCGTCATAGAACCCGGAGACGGTATAGGTCTCGGATCGAAAGGAGCATTTATTTGGCAAGTAGAGTTGATCACACCTTCGTAGAGGTTCCTAACAATCAAGAGTATGTGGCTTCAAACCACTTTTTTCCCATCTTTATAAACTTCCTTTACAAGGTTACCTCCAAAGCGATAAGGTATATGTTGATGATTTGGGACATCTAACACGAGAAAATCTGCTTTTTTACCCTTTTCTAAAGATCCTATGTCATCCTTCTCTACAGCTTTAGCCGCGTTGAAAGTTGCCGCTGTAAGCGCTTCGGACGGAGTCATCTTCATCTGTAAGCAGGCTAGAGTTATGATCATTTGCATCGATTCGGTCCAGCAGTTAGGATTTAAGTCGGTAGCTAGAGCCACGGCCATTTCATTATCGATCATCTTTCGAGCTGGTGCGTACTCTTTTTCCATCAACATGAAAGGAGTTCCGGGTAGAAGTATACCCATCGTTCCGGCTTCGGCCATCATCTTTATGTCTTCCTCTCCGGTTTTAACCAGGTGTTCGACCGAGATCGCATCCAACTCGGCGGCCATGGTACTGCATCCTATGTTCTCGATCTCGTCTGCGTGAACCCTTATTTTCAAACCTAGTTTTTTCGCCTCCGAAAGCAACTTCCTACTTTCTTCCGCAGTGAACACACCTTTTTCGCAAAAAACGTCACAATATTTTGCCAAACCTTCTTCTGCGATCTTTGGGATCACTTCATGTGTACAAAAATCGATGTACTCTCCAGGATCGCTGAATTCCGGAGGTAGTGAGTGAGCTCCTAGGTAAGTCGGTATCAAGTCTATTGGATGAGTTTCATTCAGTTCGTTTATGACTTCCAAACATTTTATTTCGTTCTCCATATCAAGACCATAACCACTCTTTGCTTCAGCGGTGGTTGTACCGTGACGAAGCATGGTATCCAGCCTTTTCAAAGCTTCTTCTTTCAATTCTTGTTTAGATGCTCTTCTAGTCGAGTTCACCGTGCTCAGTATGCCTCCTCCTTCCTTTAAGATCTCCATATAAGTTTTGCCTTGGATCTTCATTTTAAGCTCATTTTCTCTAGATCCCGAGTAAATTAGATGTGTGTGAGGATCGACGAAACCCGGGATGACCGTTTTCCCTGTAGCGTCTACCGTTTCACGGGCGTCGTGATTTTTTTCTATCTCTTTAGAAGGCCCTACGTTTATGATACGATGGTTTTTTACCACAATGGCTCCATTTTCCAATCGTCCTGTATCCCGCATCTCGTCTCCTATTCTCGGTCTGTCTGGTCCCTTCAATGTGTGTATCTCTGCGCAGTTTTTTATCAATAAATCCACTTTCGTCATATCATCACTCCTAATATGCCCAAATTTCTCATCACATAAAAGATCAGTATTCCTATCCCTATGATCATGGCTATAACGGCCCATATCTGGGCGAAAGTAATTAGCAAATACAGTTTTGCCTTTTTTTCTGGTGTGTCGAAATACTTTTCTATCAGATCCTTCACTTTACCACCCTCTAACGATATAAGGCCAAAATGTATTCAATCTCGTTCTTCCATCATGGATTTGATCTTTTTTCTTCTGAAGAAGTCTTCCCTCTCTCTTTCCTCTAGTTGCCTTTCGATATACTTTATGGTAGCTTCTAATTTAGGTATATAGATATATTCGAGAGCGTTGACCCTTCTTTTTGCTTTCTCTATCTCTTCTGCTAATTTAGTGAGTTTTCCCTCGATCTCAGCGGCTCTGAGAGATAGTTTCAGTGCCTCTCTGAACTTTTCCACGGCCTCGTCGACTTTTACGGAAGTATCTGCGTAGCCGTAAAATTTATCTTCTAAAATCTTGGATTCGACCTCAGGAACTTTTACTCCCATGATATTATCAGAGCCGATGTCAAGCTCATCCATGGAAACCGCTCCGTCTGCCAGGGACTCAAGCTCGTTACTACCGACTATCATCTGAGCCTCGGTTAGTTTTTCAAAACTTTCCTGAAGAACCGTTTCCAATTCATTTCTTATCTCTTTTCGTTGGTCCACTATCTTAAAAAATTCGTTTATCAAAGCATCTTTTTTTTCACTCAGTAGATCATGGCCGTTCTCGGCAAGAATTTTTCTTTTCCTTATGCGGAGGAGTTCCATCCTGGTCGGCTTCACGTCTTCGAGTCTTTCGGCCATGGGTTCAGAGATGATCGATCGATGTATAATATTTTTTCCCATAACTCAAGATCGATGGTTCAAATTCAAGAATTCTAGGACCATTTTTGTTTCTGGTAAAAAATTTTTTTTCTTTTTCTCCGATTCCAACTCTTCAAATGTAACGAAAAGTCCTTTTTCAAATTCTTTTGGTGATAATTCTATTTTTTTAGGATCTACAACGGCTTTGTACAATCTAACGTTCTCATTTTCCTCTTCTATCTCTTTCTTGAAACTGCCTAAATTTTCGCAAGGAGCAGTGGTACCTATCTCTTCTTCCATCTCTTTTTCCAAAGCTTCTTCGTAGCTAAAACCCGCGGGCACATGTCCACCCAAAACTATACTCCAATACCCGGGATAAAATCGTTTATCTTCGCTTCTTTTGGTCATGAGCAATTTTCCGTTCTGATCAAAAACAAAAAACATAACACTCCTATGTCTTAACTTCTTATCGTGTGCATCTTTTCTTGTACTCTTTCCTATAATTTGGTCGTCTTTGTTCACTATGTCTAGTTCTTCAGTCATATTTTTGTGTAATAGCTCTTCCATGAAAAATATATCGTTTGTATATGGGTTATGAAAAATCCTTCATCCCTTTTAAAATTACGATTTATACAAACTCAAAATTCCTAAGATATATATATTGAATCGCTATACAACCAAAAGGAAATAAAATGAAATGCAAAGCAGTTGTACTTGCTCTCAGTCTCTTGATCATCATCAGTGGAATGTTGGTGGCGGTTGAGGTTGAAGGAGTTAACGAAAGTGTAGATAATGAGCCAGGGCTAGAAGAATTAGCGGATTCGCAGCGGCCGAAGTTTATAGGTAATAATAACATCACGAACACGTACGATACAAGTCATGTGGATGAAACAGAAAAATGGTGCCTCGAAATTGATAAAACTGAGTGTTCAGACAAGACTGGTAACAGGTCAGCAACCGGAGAATACGAGGGATTAGAAGATGCTGCAACTCTGACTATAGATATAAGAGATGATCAACTTTGGATCAATCCTTCAAAAGCAACTGTTATTGAAGGTGAGAAGCAGGAATATACTGCTCTTACAGAAGAGCAGGGTGAACCAAAAGATGTAACCCAGTTCACCACTTTCTCGATCGAAGAGGGAGCGGGAGGAATCTGGTCGGAAAACACGTACACTTCAGGGAACCTCGGAACGTGGACCGTTGAAGGTCACTACAAAGGTATGACCGACACTGCTGAACTTACTGTTGAAGTCGGCGATCCGGATCATATCGAGATAGGCCCGCAGGAGAAAACGATAATAACCGGCGAATCGGTAGATTACCACGCAACTGCCTTCAACCACCATGGTACCGAGATAGGAGACGTGACTGGTGAAACGGATTGGTGGATCGAAGATGGGGCGGGAGGAAGCTGGTCGGAAAACACGTACACATCGGAGAACCTCGGAACGTTGACCATAGAAGGTGACTACGACGGTATGACCGACGGTGCTGAACTTACCGTTGAAGTCGCCGAACCAGATCACATCGAGATAGGACCTCAGGAGAAAACGGTAAAGGCCGGCGAACCGGTAGATTACCATGCAACAGCCTTCAACCACCATGGTACCGAGATAGGAGACGTGACCGGTGAAACGGATTGGTGGATAGAAGACGGTGCGGGAGGAAGCTGGTCGGGAAACACGTACACCTCGGAGATCAATGGAACGTGGACCGTAGAAGGAGACTACGACGGTATGACCGACAGTGCCGAACTTACCGTTGAAGTCGGCGATCCGGATCACATCGAGATAGGACCTCAGGAGAAAACGGTAAAAGCCGGCGGTTCAGTAGATTACCATGCAACAGCTTTCGACGACCATGGTAACGAGATAGGAGACGTGACCGATGAAACGGATTGGTGGATAGAAGACGGTGCGGGAGGAAGCTGGTCGGGAAACACTTACACCTCGGAGAACCTCGGAACGTGGACCGTAGAAGGAGACTACGACGGTATGACCGACAGTGCCGAACTTACCGTTGAAGTCGGCGATCCGGATCACATCGAGATAGGTCCACAGGAGAAAACGGTAAAAGCCGGCGAATCAGTAGATTACCACGCAACAGCCTTCGACGACCATGGTAAC
>PUNG01000080.1 GCA_003551675.1 Thermoplasmata archaeon | reverse complement strand
GTTGGCCATGCTTGGCTACCCTCGCTTTAGGAGCGAAAAGGTTTTTTTTGAGCGAGTAAAGCGAGAGTGAACAGGAACTTTGTTCCTGTGGAACCCTCGCAAGTTGGAGCGAGTTTACGAGCGAAACTTGCGTGTTAGTGGAAATCTTTTCCACGTCACTCGCATTATGAGTGAGCATTGCGAGTGAATAATCGAGGGGAAATGAGGAATATTTTATTCCTCGGCTACCCTCGCTTTGTGAAGGAGCGTGCGACTGAGGAAAGCGAGAGTGAACAGGAACTTTGTTCCTGTGGAACCCTCGCATTATGAGTGAGCATTGCGAGTGAATAATCGAGGGGAAATGAGGAATGTTTCATTCCTCGGCAACCCTCGCAAGTTGGAGCGAGTTTACGAGCAAAACTTGCGTGTTAGTGGAAATATTTTCCGATCGTCACTCGCATTTATTCAAATACGGTATAAGTAATTTTTTATTCCGAAAAGGTCATATCCCCCATCACATATAGTTTATTCGATGGATAAGGAAGGAAAAAAATTGATAGAAGAGGCTCTAAAAAATCAAAGACCTCACGAACGATTCAACAAGGCGCTCTCGAGGACCGTGAGTAAAAAAATAGATGGTAAAAAAGGATATAAACGATATTTGGATCTGATGAACGAAGTCAGAGATGTCTCAAGGAAAGAAGGTATAAGCATAGAAAAGAGCGTTAAAAAGATATTGGGAAGATCATGACGGATATTTTTTATCCATCTCGATTTTTATCCCTTTTTTTCTTAGTTCATCCACCATGAAATCATGGTGATCTTTTCTTCGGCCCAATATTTCAGGAGGGATTATGCCGGTGCGGATGTTTTCTTTCTCGTCATCAAGTAATCTGGTGAAAGCAGCAGTGGCGAATCCGGTAGATCTCGCCATGGATGAAAAAATTTCGTCGGCTTCATCGTAAAAGAAATAGTTCATTTTCACTTCATCTCCGTCTCTTTTGCCTTTCGTTTCTATATCCATCACACAGAAATCTCTACCGTCGAATTCCATCAGCGGTTTTATCACTTCCAGTGTACTCTCAACGTTCTTTCTCTCAAAAAACCCTAATTCTCTAAGTACCTTCATCCTTTTAAGATGGCCTTTCCACCTTAGAGTGGTTTCCTCCATGGTATCGGCTTCGATGGTTTCGGTGAGTGTGCGCAAACCATCGCTGTAAAATTCTTCAAATCTATTCCCATATAACTCCACTTCCTTCACGTCTTCAAAAGGATCTACTTTAACCTTTTTCCCTTCCCGTATCAACCTCGCCTCCCTAACATACTCTTGGATAAGGTCCTTCGGTGAGAACGTTAATTCGTGATTGAGAGGGGGTTTGGGGTTCAAAGGAAGACCTCCTATCTTTATCATAGCATGCTCGATGTGGTCCATCTCCTCGTTTATCCTTCCCATGAAAACGTTGCTCATACCCGGACCAAAACCAGCATCTACCACCGCCGTGACACCTGCCTTTTCGGCTTTATCTTCTAACTCGAGGGGGTTCTCGGGCATGAAAGAAACGTCAACGATATCTACACCTACCTCTATAGCTAATTTCACCGTCTTGAAACCGAAGTCCCCTGGCAAAGCACCCACCACCACATCGTGCTCTTCCATCTTCGTGACAGTTTCTTGTTTGTTTTTTATATCTAGCTGAAAAGTCTCAGCAAATTTTTCCACTCTCTTCAGATTCTCTGCATAGACATCCCCAACTGAAACCTGGTGATCTTGGGCTAGGTCATGAGCTACAGCCTGCCCGACGCGTCCCGCTCCTAATACCAATACTCTCATCATCTCACCGTTCGGATTCAGATAGAAGAGGCGAGGTAATATAATTTTTCTGAGAAAGCGAACCGAAACATATATCCTCGTAAGATCATACTCTGAAGTATGTTTTCACTTCCTCCTTGAAGAGATAAAATAGGATCAAGATGTTGATGATTGTCCCGATACCCAAATTCAACAGCCCTATCACTGCAAAAACCACTGCACCGTACCATGCCCATTTTAGACCTTTCCAAAGACCGTAAGCGATCACTAACCTTATGAGTGATTCAAACAACACTATCAGTATTCCAATCGTACCAAGAATTTGGGGTAAAAAGGAAAGGGTAGGATAAGCCAATCCAGCAAAACCTACCAAAGCACCCAGAATATAGAGAACCACCAGGAGCGTTATACCTGTAGGACGTTCAGGGGGTAGATCACTTCCAAATCCTCCGGCAGATCCGGGTCTAGGTTGAGAAGTGGACCTGCTTTCGTCAGATACTTTTTCTTCCGTTTCATCTCCTTGTAAAAACGATCCACAGTGGAGACATCTTTTTTCTCTACCATCGTCGCTAACGTCTACTTCATTACCACAATCAGGGCAGAAAGCGAATTCGTCGCTTTCGAGCACATACACTATGCTCTTCAGTTTAAAGTGATAAGTATCAGCTGTTTTCTTGAAGCAGGAATGGTGATATTTTAGAAAGCCGAGTAGTAAAAGAACCATGATTATCGTGACCGGATATATCCCTCCATAAGCTGATAAGGCAGCGGCGAATAGAAGGGGGAAGTACATGATGATAGAGGCCATTATCAGTTCCCCGAGAAAGCTAAAATCCACCGTGATCTCTTTTTCACTCATCTGGAGTTCAACTGTGCCTTTTTTATCGTCTTTCCAGGACCACCAAGAGCCGAATTTTACCTTTATGCTATCGTCCTCTACACTTTTCACACTAAAATCTGGATCTCTACCCAATTGATCGCTTAATCGATCCTTGATCCTATAGGCCGGACCATCGACTTTTATCTCTTTAGTGAATATAATATCTCTCTCCTTATGTACTGCTCTTTTTTCCTCTAAGACAAATCAAAGCGGCGATCAGAACACCTACTATCAGTAGAACAAAGGTGAAACCGGGCAGATCCTTCCTTTTGAATTCCGCCAGATCATCATACCTCCGTTTATGTTTCTTTCTGGAAATCGTTCACCTTTTGAAACAAGTTCCGTTTCACCTATACTCTTCACATCCATCACACCACCGTTCGTATTTTCATTATGTCCTAACACGTTTATCTTCCTACGACTCTAAATGGATTTCTTATACATATACATTGGTTTAAAATATGTGCCTTTTACCGATTTGCCATATGAAGGGATGGCGATATCCTACAATTCTTGATTTGTTTCGAGATACGAAAGATAATATCCTTCTGTATCTGACTATGCTGCCTCAGATCATAGTAAAAGCTTCACTAGCGATAGATATGGGGAAAGATTATAGACACGATCGATATTTCAAACACAGGTGCTTTACCCATGAAAGTCCTTCATCTCGATCTCTTCAAAGATGTATTTAAAGAAGAAAGGAAGATCTGCCTAAAAGACCTGGTGCCTCCTGAAGTAGAAGTAACGGAACTACCTTCCGGCGACGAAGATAAAGTCATGGATCGAGCGGATCAATTCGATGCGGTGATAGGTGCCAGGATATCAAGAGAATTTTTGGATGATGCGGTAAACCTGAAGTACTTTATCATACCCTTCGTGGGTGTGCCAGAAAAAGACAGAGAGAACCTTGCCGACTTTCCAGAGATAACGGTGATAAATTCACATTTCAACTACTGGATGGTGGCGGAACACGCCTTCACTCTTATGCTGGCCTGCGCTAAAAAACTGGTTCCTATACACCAGAAGCTGAAAAAAGGCGATTGGACTCCACGATACGAAAAAGAACTGGGCTGGGGGCTGAAGAACAAAACGCTGCTCATCCTTGGTTTCGGAGAGGTAGGTAAGAAGATAGCCAAGATGGCAAATTCGTTCGGGATGCGGGTCGAAGCTGTGAAAAGGACACCGGGAGAAAGCGAGCTGTTAGAAAAGCTCGGCACCAACGAAGATCTACATGACTTTTTGAATCGGGCGGATTTTATCATGATCACTCTTCCTGAGACAGAGGAAACCAGAGGTTATCTGGGAAATCAGGAATTCAAACAGATGAAAGAGGACGTTCTGATCGTCAACGTCGGCAGAGGCCCAGTGATAGACGAAAAGGCATTGTACGAAGCCTTGAAATCCGGCAAAGTGAAAGGTGTCGGGATAGATACCTGGTGGGTTTACCCGCCGGACAAAGAGTCGAGAGACGACACATTCCCTTCGAACTATCCTCTAGACGAGTTCGATAATGTGATCTTCAGCCCTCACAGAGCTACTCAGATAAAAGAAAGGAGCCTATACAGGATAAAAGACCTCGCTCGTATATTGACCTCTCTAGAGAAGGGGGAAGAAGTTAACGTTGTGGATATAGGCAGGGGTTACTGAGCTAGACCTTACTCATCAACAAATATAACCTTTACCTCTTCGACGTCCCATCTTGGCTCAAGTTTCTCCATTATATCTTCTTTTATGGCAGAAGCAAACTGATGGTCACTTTCAAGGTCCACTTCCACCGTTATGTGGCCGTCATCGACCTTTATGTTGTTTATTATGTTTGTTTTCAATACATCCAATCCCTTCATGGGGTTCATCACGTGTTTAAGCCTTTCCTCGACCACTTCTTCAGTGGTCTTTCTGTCCTCCTGACCGAGGCCGTGCCTTTCTTCATAGTTCCTTATGGCCTCCCTCAACGCATCCACCGCCAATACGGAACAATGCGTTTTAAGATCCGGGAGACCTCCCAACTCTTCTGCAGCCTCTTTCCAAGTTATATTTTTCGCTTCCTCGATGGTTTTACCCTTCGCCATCTCAGTTATGATGGAACCAGTTGCGATATTAGAAGCGCATCCGTAAGACATGAACTTTATATCCGTTATCTCATGGGTATCTTCGTCCACTTTTAAATATAGTGAGACCATGTCTCCACAGGCAGGACTTCCTTCTTTGGCATAACCGTCAGGATCTTCTATCTCACCGACATTCTTAGGATTTTGAAAGTACTCGATGACCTTCTCGTTGTAGGGCATGCTCATATTTATTCCTCCTTTTTACTCAAGGGGCTTATCTCTCTCAACCTTTCTATTACTTCCGAGGTGTCCTTTATAACTTTATCTACCTGTTCCTCGTTGTTGAATCTTCCAAAAGTGAATCTTACGGAGCCGTGGGCCCTTTCGTGATCACCACCGATACCTAAGATAACGTGGCTTGCCTCCAGAGACTTGCTGAAGCAAGCAGAACCTGTACTTACAGCTATCCCTCTCATATCGAGATGTAACGTTATAGATTCTCCTTCAACGTACTGGAAAGTTATGTTGGCGTTTTGTGGTGTTCGTTCTTTTTCAGGTCCATTTAAAACCGTATCTGGTATATCGGATGTTATGCCTTTTATCAGGTCATCTCTCATCTTCCGTATCCTTTCATTTTCTTCCTCGTCGATGAGGTCTACCGCTTCAGCAAAACCTACAGCACCTGGGATGTTTTCCACTCCCGCCCTCATATTATTCTCTTGGAAGCCTCCGTCCATCTGTTTTTTGATAGGCGTGCCCTCTCTGATGTAAAGCGCCGCCGTACCCCTAGGACCGTGTATCGTATGTGGTGAAACGGTAACGAGATCCATGGGGACCTTACTAACATCTATGGGAAGGCGCCCGAAAGTATGGGTGGCATCGGTATGGTATAATACATCCTCTTCTTCGCAGATCTTAGCTATCTTTTCAACGTCTTGAAGCGTACCTATCTCCTGGTTACCGTGCTGTATAGAGACCAACACTGTTTCATCTTTCAATGAATCTTTCAACTGTTCTATATCTACAAAACCTTTCTCATCCACATCCAGATAAGTCACATCAAAACCCCTCTTTTCAAGGGTCTTCGCGGTATTGAGGACGGGAAAATCTTCTATCTTGGAGATCACTATATGATCTCCGTCTCCCTTTTCAGCCACCCCCTTCAATGCTAGATTGTTGGATTCAGTTGCGCAGGAGGTAAATATTATCTCTTGGGATCCACCTTTGAGCTCTTTTGCTATTTTTTCCCGAGCTTCGTTCAGAGCTTCTTTCGCCTCTATACCCATGGTGTAAGCAAAATCTGAAGTGGCCACAGCATAGGTTTCAAACATATACGGTTTCATGGCCTCTAATACTTTTTTGTCCGTCTTGGTACTCGCCCCATTATCTAGATATATCGTGTCTTTCTGCATATCCATATTATCACACCATCATCATAACTTTTTTGTACTTTCACTACAACCTCATCTATCTTCAGGTATTTTTATCTTTACCGTCCAATTGCCCCCTTCCTCTTCTATGTCAAGGAGCTCCAAACCCAATTCATCTACCGCCATGGATATCTCTTCTTTAGATTCCGGGTGGTTTCCTACCACATCTATGATGTCTCCAGGAGAAGATTTTCTGATCGCTTTTCTCGTTTCTACCAGTGGAACAGGGCACGTCTCTCCTAGAACATCCACTCTTTTAGTTCCTGACATGTTACCACATTTTTGATGTTGAAAGTATTACATGATGCCGTAATAATCTTTGCGGAGGGAAAAAAACTATTTAGTTTACATCCCTATAAAATTTTGATAGAGGTGGAGTTCGAATGGATGAAAAAACTGAAAAGATACCTTTAGAGGTCCAAGAAAAGATAGAAGATTTTATAGCAGGATGGATGACTGATAATAAAGTGCCAGGGATGAGTATATCTTTGGTTGAAGGCGATGAAATAGTATATGCTAAAGGTTTCGGTGCCCGTGATCTAAAGAAAAATCGCCCTGCCACCGCCAACACTTTGTACGGCATGGCATCTATAACCAAATCATTTACTGCTCTAGCGGTGTTAAAACTCGTTGAGAAAGGCGATCTGAGCCTCGACGACGAGATCGCAGATTACGTACCTGTGAATTGGGAGAACGAGATAACCGTACACCATCTATTGACTCATTCCTGCGGTATGCCTTCACTAGGAGTGAGCGAGGCCCTGATAGATAGATTGATAGAGATGGATGAAAGAGGTGTACCATTGAGCGGTCTAGACGATCTTTACACACATCTTAACGGCGCCAAAGAGGAGATAGCATCAGAACCCGGTGAAGAGTTTTTCTACTTCAATTCGGGCTACGCTTTACTAGGGCAGATAATAGAAAAAGTAAGCGGCAAGTCCTACCCCGAGTTCGTGCATGACGAGATACTTGAACCCCTAGACATGAACAGGTCCAGATTCGATTACTATGAGAACGAAGAGGATATCATGACGCCTTACTTTATGGGTGAAGAAGGGCCCGAAAAAACCCCTTACCCTTTAAGAAAGATGGGACACCCAGGAGGAGGACTCCTCAGCTCGGTCAACGAACTAGGTAACTACCTGATAATGAATATGAATAACGGGAGATATGACCGTAAAGCCTTGGTAGATCCAGACCTTTTAGATAAAGCGCATGCAAGACACATAGTCAGAGAAGTAGGCGATTACGGCTACGGATGGGCTATCAAAGAACTTGGAGATGAAAAATTCATAGGTCACGGAGGATCCATAGCGGTCAGTGGTGGATTCATAGGATTCGTGGACGATGTGGGTGTAGCTGTGGCTTCCAACACGATACCGGGAAGTTCATTCGAAGAAGTGGGTAAATGGCTGATCAAAACCGTGAAAGGTGAAGAGGGAAACGACCTTACTTATTTCAAAAGAAACGAAAGACTAGACAAGCTGACAGGAACGTATGGATCCTATAGAGGTATAAAAAATATAGAGATAGAAAAAAAATACGGGCTGCTGAGACTGACGGTTAAAGAAAGACTAGAAAGTCAAAAATTGATACTGATCCCCGAAAGCAAGACAGTAGATGACTTTAAATTCTATTACTTGGACGGTAATGGAAACAAGAACGAGGTCAGATTCGACATCAAAGAAACAGGAGATATCGATCTTTACATAGAACGCTGGCGTTTACATAAAAAGGATTGAAGATATGAAAAAGATACCCGTCGCTTTGACCATCGCCGGTTCAGATTCAAGTGGAGGTGTTGGTATAGACCATGCGATAAAACACGGTTTGGATATAGGCCAAGGCGAAAAACCTGTAAATCACATGATTTGGAGTAAAAACATAGAACAATTCCCTGACTATCTTCAAACCATAGCTAGAACACTGCCCCTGTATTATTTACACTAGGGCCCAAAAGAGATCATGATATTAGAGAATCCATCTGGAGCTACTACTCCATTCCTGATCATAGGTGTATCGGCAGTGGTCCTCCTGACCGTGGCGGTAAAAGTCACCGATTGGAAAGACATGTGAGATGTCTGACGGCTTACCACCGCCACTTCATATACAGATTACCTATGAAATGTACTACGGCCATCAAGAGTATCCACAAGATACAAAGTATCAGTATTATCTCACGTAACCCTCTACCCTCTAGCCCGGGTATGAACGCCTTGCTATGAAGGAGTAATACGAGTGCCAAAGAACCATAGGCTCTCGCACCGAAGGCGGGGTAGAGAAATTTGACCTTCAATTTCATCACCAAACTGCCCAGGGCGAGATAGATTATCAGTGCTAAAAGAAGAACGGATGGTATCCTTATGGATGCCATAAGAAGTATCAGTGAGAGTATATTGGAAAATATGGTAGAACGACTGACGTAGTGTTTCTCCACTATGATGCCAAATATAATCACTACCAAAACCCCGCCAAAGGCTGCTTGATATGAATTCAACAAAGGCATAGTGGAAAGACATAATAATAGGTTATATTTAAAACCTTTAAGGCACGTTGTCGAATGTCCAAAAAGGAAGAATAAGATGAATATAAGTGAGCTTGACATACCGTTAAAGGCTAAAAACGTGTTAACGTCCAAGGGGATAAAAGAACTGTATCCACCCCAGGAAAAGGGGGTAAAAGACGTCTTGTCGGGAAAAAATTGCGTTTTCGCTTATCCCACAGCTAGTGGAAAATCTCTGCTTGCATATCTAGCCATATTGAAAAAAGTATTGGATGAAGGAGGAAAGGCTCTTTACATAGTTCCTTTGAGAGCTCTGGCTTCGGAAAAATCGGATGATCTTAAAAAATTTGAAGAAATAGGTTTGAAAGTGGGAACGTCCATGGGTGATTATGATGCTCCGGACCCTTCGTTAAAACGTTATGATGTCATAGTTGCCACCTCGGAAAAAGCGGATTCGCTTTTGCGACATAATGTGGATTGGCTTTCTGAGTTGAACTGTGTGGTAGCGGACGAAGTTCATCTCATCAATGATAGGGAGAGAGGCGCTACATTAGAAGTCACATTATCCAAGCTAAAACAAGTGAATCCCCGAGCTCAGATAATAGCTTTGTCCGCTACGATACAGAACTCTAGCACGATAGCAGATTGGTTAGAAGCTGAACACCACGAAAGTGACTGGAGACCTGTAGAATTGAATAAAGCGGTCTTCGACAAGAATAACCATAGGATCAAGTACGAAAACTTTGAAGAACAAGAACTGAAACCACGGGGGGACGAAATAAAGACACTCTGCCTACCCACAATCGAAGGTGGAGACCAATGTCTTGTTTTCGTGAACAGTAGAAAATCCACTCAAGCTGTCAGTAGAAAGATGACTTCGGAAGTTAAAAAAAATTTGACTGACGTTGAAAAGAAAGAACTCGCTGCTATCGCAGAAAGTATAGAAGAAGAGAGCAATACCTCTGTGGGTAAAAATCTAGCCAAGATGATCAAGTCGGGTACCGCTTATCATAACGCCGGCTTAAGCAATTTCCAAAGGAAAAAGGTAGAAAAGGCGTTTAGAAGTCGTTTGATCAAATTGATCACCGCGACCCCGACTTTAGCAGCCGGCATAAACATGCCAGCACGAAAAGTGGTAGTGAGAGACTGTCGTCGCTATGACGCTCTTTTTGGATACAACGCACCCATACCGATCATGGAGATACAGCAGATGTTAGGTAGGGCGGGAAGACCGGGATTCGACGAGGTTGGTGAAGCGGTACTAGTTGCCAAGAACGAAAGAGCAGTAGATAGATTATTGGACGAGTATCTCATGGGAGAAAGCGAAGCCATAGTCTCCAGGATGGTCACCGAGACGGCTTTGAGAACTCATCTTCTTTCTTTGATAGCTACCCAACACTGTTCTTTCGAAGAAGAGATATACGAATTCATGGAAGAAACTTTTTACGCACAGCAGAGCGAGATCTGGGCTATAAAAGATAGAGTTCGAAAAGCATTAGATTTTTTAGAAGAAGAAAACCTTGTGAAAAAGGAGGAGGAGATATTTCGATCCACCACGTTTGGAAAAAGAGTATCTGAACTCTACATCGATCCCGTTTCCGCGGTCAAGATCAGAGGAGCTATAGAAAGCGGAAAGATGGGTTTGAACATCTCGTACCTGCATAATATCTGCCTTACTCCTAATATGTACACTCTTTTCGCGGGCAAAAGTGAACTTCAACAATACATGAGGAAAGCGGAGTCATTACGGGCCGATCTGTTTGAAGATCTGCCCCACGAAAGAGGTGAACTAGAAGAGTATTTAAGGGCGTTGAAGACCGCTCTTCTACTGCAGGATTGGATGAAAGAGGTACCAGAAGACGATATCGCCGCAAAGTACAGCGTCGGACCCGGCGATATCTATAACAAGGTGGAAACGGCGGAGTGGCTCATACATTCAGCAACCGAGATAGCTAAGATATACAATCCCATGAAAGCTGAAAAGTTGAGTGAACTCACCGAGCGTATCAAACACGGAGTAAAAGAAGAACTTTTGACTCTTTCCGAATTAGAACAGGTCGGAAGGGTCAGAGCTAGAAGTCTTTACGATGCAGGATTCAGAAAAAAGAGCGATGTGCGCGAAGCTCTTCCAGAAGACCTGGCTGATCTTCCCGGGATCGGAAGAACCATTGCAGAAAAGTTGAGTGAGTATGATTTTTCTGAGGAAAAGAAAGCTGAGACTACAGAAAAAGGAGAAGAAAAAAAAGATCAAACTTCTTTAGCCGATTTTTAAAAATTTTCACTTCTTCAGTTTTTTACCCAGCTTTTTTTCAACTGATTCGATCTTTCCGGTTATGCGGTTCTTCGCTCCAACCCTATCGTCTATTATTATCTTAGTCTCTACTCGGTCCGAATGCTCTCTCATGGTGTGATGGCATTTCTTTATCAGGTTCATGACTTCATCCCAGTCTCCTTCAACTATGGTTCCCATGGGGGTGAGCTGATACTCTAGACCGCTCTGGTCCACCAGATCTAGAACTTTTGACACGTAATCACTCAAGCTAACTCCCTTGTCCAAGGGTACTACGGAGAATTCCGCTAACATATCTATCACATATCGTTTGTAGACTAAAAAGATTAGGGTGGCTAGAACTTGTCAAATTATAGAGGAGTTGATCCTTCCACTAACTCGACTAATACGTGATTTTAGCCTTTTTGAACGGATTAAACGGTAAAAGAATAATCTAGCAGATGTCAACTATTTGCTAAAATATAGTAGAAATTGAAACTTTTAGCAGTCTCGTTCTGAAACGTTTAAAATAAAGATCTCGACTATGAGCACAAATTTAAAATTCCTGAGTTCATTATTCCTATCTGATCAAATGTCAGATATAGGAATCATAGGAGGTACTGGGTTCGCTGAATGGGATGGATTTGTAGTGGACGAGAAGGAGAAGAAGCACACCCCCTGGGGAACTCCGTCTTCGCCGCTTTATCGTGGAACTTTGAAGGGAAAAAAGATCGTTCTACTCAAAAGGCACGGACCTGAGCACGACATACCGCCTCACCGGATAAATCATAGAGCAAACATCTACGCTTTACAGAAAGAAGTTGACGAGTTGGTAGGGATATGTTCCGCCGGTGCGTTAAGAGAAGATATAAAAGTGCCCAGTATCAGTATCCCCAACGATTACGTAAACCTTTGGAACCCCATAACATTTTACAACGAGAAGATCAAACACGTTACTCCCGGATTGTCTTTCAGTTTGAGAGATGAACTCATCAAGGCCTCCAAGGAAACCGGCGAGGATATAAATGAAGAGGGTATCTACATTCAGACCCAGGGACCAAGATTGGAAACCAAGGCCGAAGTTAACATCTTGTGTGATTTTGGCGATCTTGTCGGCATGACCATGGCTTCCGAATCTACTCTCTGCAAAGAGACCGGAGTCGGCTACGCTGCTTTGGTGAGCGTCGATAACTACGCCAACGGTGTTAAAAAGGAAGAACTTGATTATGAGGAGATCGTCGATACCGCTCAAAACAATTGGGAGAACATAAAGAAGATACTGGAAATATTTTTGGAAAGTAGGTGATCCCATGAGTTTGGTCATAAAAGATGCGAAGATCATAGGTAAAGATGGTAGATCGGACGTCCTGATAGAAGATGGGAATATAAAGAGTATAAGCGAAGAAGAAGAGGGGGAGAAATCCATCGACGCTTCCGACAAATATCTTTCTCCAGGTTTTTTCAATACGCACACCCATGCCGCGATGTCACTATTCAGGGGCGTAGCTGACGATAGAGAGTTTTGGGACGCCTGGCCAAAAGTGGTTTGGCCGCTTGAGGAGAGATTGGAAGCGGAGGACGTCTACTGGGGTACGAAATTAGCGTGTCTAGAGATGATAAAAACCGGTACTGTGGCTTTCAACGACATGTACTTTTTCATGGAATCCGCTGTTGATGCGGTGGAAGAGATGGGGATGAAAGCCGTTCTGAGTCACGGTCTCATAGACCAGAACGACCCCGATAAGTTAGAAAAGGAAATAGAGTCTACCAAAAGATTCGTCGAGTATGCTGAAAAGTCAGAGCTGGTTAAACCCGCTTTGGGTCCTCATGCGGTTTACACGGTTTCCAAAGAAGGTTTAGAATGGTGTGCGGATTTTGCAGAAAAGGAAGACCTTTTGGTGAACATCCACCTCGGAGAGACCAAAAAGGAAAAAGATGATTTTAAAGAAGGATCCCATGAAAGTTTTGCCGAATACCTCGACGAAGTTGGATTACTGAATGAGAGACTTATTGTCGCACACTGTGTCTGGCTGGAAGATGAAGATCATTCATTGCTGGCTGAAAAACACGTCTCGGTGAGCCATAACCCCTCTTCAAACATGAAGCTAGGTGTGGGAAAACCCATGGACTACGGGGCCATGAAAAAGAAAGATGTTGAGCTTACATTGGGTACGGATAGTGCAGTTTCTAACAACAATCTAGATATGTTAGAAGAGGCTAAGATCGCTGCATTACAGCAGAAGATGTTGGGAGACGCTACCTTATTGAGCGCCGAAGAGTGCTACGAGATGCTTACTAAGAAGGGATCCAAGGCACTAGGATACGGATCAGGTGTTATCGAAGAAGGTAAACCTGCTGACTTGATCTTGGTGGATAAGGATGTTAGAGGTGTGCCCGAACACGATATCATATCGAATCTGATATATTCTATGAACGGTTATTCGGTCACAGACGTGATCGTCAACGGAAGATTGTTGATGGAGGAGCGAAAAGTAGAAGGAGAGAAAGAAATACTCCAGAAAGCTTCTGAAAGAGCAAAAAATCTTGTTTCCGGGGTGATATGATGGCAGAGCTAGAAAAACTAAAAAGTTCCGTAAAAGAAGCGCCTGTGGTGAAGATGGACGACTATCATTATTTTATCCATCCTCTCTCAGACGGATTACCAGAAGTGAAGCCTGAACTGCTGGAAGAAGTTGTTGAAAATGTCATAGAAAAATGTGAGCTGGACTGCGATTACATCTTGACCGCTCAATCCATGGGTTTTCCGTTAGCCGCCGCGTTATCCATGAAAACCGGTCTGCCCTACAAATTCATACGCAAACGAAAATACGGTTTAGACGGAGAGATCTCCATAGACCAGGTAACCGGTTACTCCAGA
This sequence comes from Thermoplasmata archaeon, assembly GCA_003551675.1. GTDB lineage: Archaea > Thermoplasmatota > Thermoplasmata > Halarchaeoplasmatales > Halarchaeoplasmataceae > Natronoplasma > Natronoplasma halalkaliphilum. Next base: position 17,651 of record PUNG01000080.1, on the reverse strand, counting down.
TCGGAGATGTATCTGAACTTTGTCGAAAAGGGTGATAAAGTCTTCCTGATAGACGATGTTTTGAGTACGGGAGGCACATTCAACGGTATAATCACCGCACTACAGAAGATAGGCGTAGATATCGTAGATGTTGTGGTTGTTTTCGAGAAGGTAGGTATAAAAGAGGAACTAGAAAAAGAGTTGGGCGTGAAGATCAAGTCGCTTTTGAAAGTTGAGATGGACGGGCCGGAAGTAAATATCGTCGAATAGCTTAAAGTTTCTCGAGCTGTATCGATTCGGGATCTTCCAAAAGCTCTTCGCAGATCTTCTGGCATTTTTGGGTAGTCTATCTTGTAACCGAACACAGCCCAGAGAAGAAAAATACATTGGAAGAAGTTTTAACTTTGTCAACAAGGTTGATGGTTCCCTACAATCATTCCTCCAACAAACCTTCCCATTCCACTTCTTTTACATGCTCAAAATCATCATCGTCGGATACAACTGTGTGGATACCGTTCCGAAGCGCCACCGAGAGGTGCACCGCATCCCTAGGTTGTAAATTCTCATATCGTTTCTGATAATTGATCATCCTCACAGCGTCTTCTGTTTTCACATCCAATAATTTTAGATGCGGCATCTCAAGTAGCCTCTCGCCTTGCGTCAAAGCTTTTTTTCTTCCCGCTTCTCGTGAAATTATCCAAACGACCTCATCTAAAGTGAAGACTGAGGTGGATGCTTCTATTTCGCCCTTAACCATCTTTTTTAACCAGTCCCTTGCCTTCTCCGCCCTCTTCCCCTCGTAGAGAGCTGGAAGGATGAAGATATTGCTGTCGAAATAGTACACTTCAATCACCCAATTGGCTGTAATATTTATCGTCCCAATCGATATCCTCTGGTTCTTCCTTTTTCTCTATCTCGGAAAGATAATCTTCCAGGATATCTTCTCCTTTTTTTGCCTCTATGATTATCTTGTCGTCTTCTACTTTGAAAGACACGTTTCCTCCTGCTTTTAGATCGAACATCTCCCTTATAGGTTTAGGGATCACCACTTGACCTCTCTCACCTATTTTGGACCTTATAGATATCATTCATACCACAATATATGATAAGTTCATACTCTCCTATAAAACTTTTGGATGATCATATTTCCTTCGGAGGACGTAAATCCTTATGGAAAAAAAAATAGAGTTGTGACTTTTATGTAAAGAAAAAGTGGGCCCAGAGAGATTTGAACTCCCGACCTCCCGGTTATCAGCCGGACGCTATAACCAATCTAAGCCATGGGCTCAAGAAGTTTGGGTCATCTAATGAATGAAGGGGGTAAATAAAATTTACTTAAGAGATGAAGAGATAATTCAGCCCCTATCTGAGGACTTTCATGTCCTCTTTCATGACGCTCTTGAGGTTAGGGTTATATAAGGCGGCGGCAGGATGATACATGGGGATCAGTTCCACCCCTTGATGATCTAATTTTTTTCCGTGTATGTTTTTCATCCCGCTCTCACCAGTCAGGGCTTTGGTGGCGTGATTTCCCAGGGTAACGATGATCTCGGGTTTTATCGAGCGTATCTGCTCTTCTAGATAGGGCCAACATGTTTTCTTTTCGTCTTCCCTAGGGTCTCTATTACCGGGTGGTCTGCACTTAACAACATTGGTAATGAAGACTTCATCCCTAGAAATATCCACGCTGTTCAACAATTCGCTCAACAGTTCTCCCGCTCTTCCCACGAAGGGTTTTCCTTCCATATCTTCTTGTTTCCCTGGGGCTTCCCCTATGAACATTATATCGGCACCATGTGAGCCCGCCCCTGGAACCGAATGTGTCCGCTCCTGGTACAGTCTACAGAGTTCACACTCCTTTATCTCTTTCTCTAGGTCTGTAAGCGAGTCCCGGGATATACGGAACGGATCATCTCCACGGGTTATGATTCCACCCCTACTTTAACGTCGATGTCGATACCTCTCCTTACGCTCTGCGTGACCACGCAGTAGTCTTCGAATATCTCGATACATCTGCTTAATTTTTCTTCCTCTTTTTTATTTTCGACTTCGAGTTCGATCTCAGCCTTCAGCTGGGTGATCCTAAGCCTACCGTCTATCCTCTCCGTCTTCCCTGTCATCTTACCTCTCATGGACTCTATATCTACTCTCTTTTTTCCCGAGCAGAAAAGCAGACTAGACAACAAACAATTCAAGGTGGAAGCTGCTAAAAGGCGACTGGGATTGGGGCCCTCCTCTTCACCACCGACGTCCTTGGTTTCGTCTGTGATCAATTCACCCATATCCTTCTTATCGAAATTCACTATGAACTGATAATCGTCCAATCGTTCTATCTCTATGGAAAATTCGGTTTCATCTTCTCCCTTTTGACTCTCTGTCATCGTGTTCCTATGAGATAGGAGATTGATAATCTTTTGGTAAACTACCCATTACGCTTTTCGATTATCTCTTTTACCTCTTTTAAATAAGCTTCTTTGTCCTCGGGAGGATGATAAAAATTCATACCTTCTTCGTACATACATTCCAAACATTCTTCCATGTCAAACAGAGATGTACTGAAATATCTCTCACCGCCATCAGGTAGAAGCGTCACTATGAAACCTTCATCCAGTTCAGAGGCTATCTGCTGTGAGATGAAAACAGCGGCACCTGAACTCATCCCCACGAAGATACCTTCATTTATGGCTAGCTCCCTGGCGGTGCAGAATGCGTCCTTATCCTCTATGGTTATGATCTCATCCAGCATCTCCGGCTCGTATATCCCTGGAACCATATCGACTTCCATGTTTTTTAGACCTTGGATATCGTAATCCTCAGTGGGTTCTACTCCTATCACTCTTATATCCTCATGGTACTCCTTCAATCTTTTAGAGACTCCCATGAGAGTACCTGTGGTTCCCATGCCCGCCACGAAATGTGTGATCTCGCCTTCGGTATCCTCTAGTATCTCTTTAGCCGTTGTTTCATAATGCGCTTTAACGTTGGCAGGGTTGTTGAATTGATCGGGCCACCAGAAGTTATCTCTTTGCTCCGCTAACTCCGCCGCTCTTTTGATGGCTCCGTCGGTACCTTCTTCTTCAGGAGTGAATTCTATCTCCGCCCCCAGCGCCGTCAGCATCCTAACCCGTTCTATACTGACCCCTTTGGACATGGTGAGATGAAGATGATAATCCTTTACCGCACACACCATGGCCAGACCTAGTCCTGTGTTTCCACTGGTGGCCTCGACGATCACCGTATCCTGGTCGATCTTACCTTGTCGCTCCGCCTCTTCGATCATAGAAAGACCTATCCTATCTTTTACAGAACCCATGGGGTTGAACTTTTCAAATTTCGCATAGATAGGAACATCAGGATTAGGATTGGTCTTTTCAAGTTTTACAAGAGGTGTTTCGCCAACCAATTCCAATACATTTTCTACTCGCATATCACGCCGATATATATCGGTTTTAATAAAGCTTTTTCTCATATCTTTTTTTTCACTCTCTTTCCATGAGGATGCTTATGAAATTGACCAGGTGTTTCGCTAACGAGGGATTGTTAGTGTATCCACAGGCATCCAAACCAGGAGATGCCAAAAGTGCTCTTTCGCCATCACTGATGAGATCGGTTGCTATCAATCCCTCTTTTCTCTTGACTTCCGCGTCTTTGAAAATCCTCTCCCTAGGAGCCGTTACTACCGTTATATCAACTCCTCTTTTTTCGGCACTCTCCAACTCTTTTTTCGATCTATCGAGTACGATGGAAAAGTTGGGCGAAGAGATTATGATCTCTTCCTCGGTATGATTTATGATCTCGGCGATCTTATCCAATACGTTCTCTTTACCGCTTATGGTGTAAACTAACTGGGGTTCACCTCTTTCCGAAAGGGTCTCATATAATGTGTTGAGCCTTCCAAAGACATCATCAAGCTCTCTAGAAAGGCGGCTTTTTACTTCTAATGGCTCGGCGGGCTTGAAAACTTTAGGACGTCCCTCACTCACTATCACATATCCTCTCTCATGAAGTGAATCTAGAGCTTTGTAAACCGACGTACGAGGGAGTTCGGCGGTGGACGAGATGGTTTCAGCATCAGCTACTCCGTGGGCGACCAAGGCAGTATAGGTTCTCGCCTGGTAATCTGTCAGGCCGAATCGTTGTAGACCCTCGCTGATAAGGTCATATTCTTCCTCTAGTTCTTCCAACTCCTTCTCGATAGGTGATCCATCCATGTGAGTAAAATGTCATGATATGATATTTAAGTTGTTTCATCTTTTGGTCCGTCATCTTTTTTTGCCCTTCGTTCAGGTAATTTCAAAATACCCATTATGTTATCAAACAGTTCTGGCATCATCTCAAAAACGGCGAGCATCAATATGATCAAAACCACGACTGAAAAAGTTTTCGCTATCTGATTATGGGCCACATCGAAGGATGTGATATCCTCTACGGTCAAGTATATAACCAAAACGTTGCGAACGAGATTGGCTACATATATCACAGGGGCTAGCACTAACAAACTCTTGAGCTTTCGCTTCATCTCGGCTCTTGTACACCATACTAGTGCTACCGCCGCAGCTAAAGCCTGTAAACCGGTGCACGCCAGGATTATATTGATATTCGTACCTTCCACCGGTACGTATATGAATTCGGCACTGGTACGATACCAAAGAGGATTGCCGCCATAGTTTATGGATCCTGCGTAAAAGTCATAACCCAATAAACTAGTGATCCAAGTAGTCTGTTCCGTTACCACTTTTATCAGAGTACCCGCTATTACCGGAATCCTCTGTATCCCAAAATACGATATCATCGCTATCGAAGTGGTACCTGCAAGAAATTTCATCTCCGCCGGGTCTTCGTCCCATCTTAAGGAGAGGTACTCGTGATACGCAAAATAAAGGAACACGGGTAAAGCACCCGATACTAAAACCAGGTTGAAGTAATCTCTAGATCCTATATAATTAGGGGCCAATGTGATCCAAAACACTCCGAGTATTACAAACCCCAAGCTCCTGAATAAGTGTTTTCTATACTCTATGATATATCCTAAGAATAGAAGAAGAACACCGGCCCAAAGGACTATATCGTAAAGAACATACAATCGTATCGCCTCTCGTTATTTTTATTCCTATGATGGTCACACATGATCAGTGTTTGTTTTTTCTGTTAAATTTAGCCCATAACATCAATGCGGACGGAAGTATGAACACCGATGCCAGGAAGCTATAGGTCAGTGCCAAAGCGGTGATATAGCCGAACTGAGAAAGTGGCAATATATCGGATGTTGAAAGTATAGCGAACGCTGCGACTGTGGTTGCGGCGGACCCGAAGAGAGCACCACCGGTTTTTTGGACGGTTTCGTGTACTGTTTCGTAAAGGTCCGAATTGGAGAGTTCTTCGGTAAATCGGTGAGTTATGTGTATACTGTAGTCTACCCCCATACCCACGGTTAGCGCGGTTATGGTGACGGTCATAACGTTCAATGAAACGCCGAGTAAGTACATGGTGCCTATGATCCACAGGGTGATCATGGCTACGGGAGCAGTCGTTATCACTCCCAACATCAAAGACTTGTGTAAGAAATAAAATACGACTGTTAGTAGAACAGCTACCACCAATATCGTCGCTATAAGGGAGTTTACTTGAGTAGCCGTGAGCTCAGAAGTAGCTTCTTGACTCAGCATAGAATTGCTTGTAATCTTTGTTGTGTAGCTGTGTTCGAGTGGTTCAACGTCCCTTTCCAATTCTTCTTCCAGTATCGCAGCGTTATCCAGATCCTCATTGATCTTTCTCATGTCTTCAGTTAAACGTATCAACCCGGTATCATAGCGACCTTCCGGACTGCGATGGAGTACTCCTTCGATGTGGTCTCTGCTCTCTTCGAACTCGAACAGCAGACCATAAAGTTCTGTCACATTTTGGTCAGGTACACCGTTGTCGTTGATGTCGCTTTCAGAAAACATCCGTACTATGGTATGGTTGTAATCTGGACTTCCTGGGATCGCCTTACCATAATTTTGGAGTACCGTGAGCGGAGACCTTACATCACCTCCGTCACCTCCTACTATCCTGCTGTCACGGATATTTTCTCTTGTTTCATGCAGCGCATAAAGATAATCTGAAGAGTCGATCTCTCCCTCTGTTAGTATGTAAGCGTAGGAAGTCGTGATCTCAAAATTCGCATATATATACTGTATATTCTTGCTCTGGGGTCGATCTTCGGGTAGAAAGTCCTCCATATTAAAAGTAGAGTCTATATTTAGAACTCCGTAAACCGATCCAGACGTTATCAATAAAACTACCAACAGAACTCCGAGAGGATACCTATCCGCGGCGTCGGCCGATTTGGATAGGATATCGCTTATCACTTCTTTTTCTTTGGGTTGATCCTTATTATCTCTTTTAGAGCTGGGCTTTTTGCTCTTTTTTTCCCTCCTCTCGTCGTACAACTCGAGCACGGCTGGAAGGAAAGCCGTCATCAGAAAGAAACTCGATATTATGCCCACTGCAGCTAGTACACCGAACTGCTGCATAGCTTGTATGTCGCTGAGACGGTTCGAGAGGAATCCTACCGCGGTGGTGAACGTTGTCAAAACCAAGGCACCGCCCACCGTCACTATAGCTATATTGGTTGCAGCTTTCGGTTGATAGCCATCTTCCTTTTCCTCCCTATATCTCATGACCATATGTATACCGTAGTCTATGACAAGTCCCGTTATCAAGATAGGCACTACGATGATCATAGGGTTGAATTCGTATCCTAACATCACGCCGAATCCTATGGTCCAAACTATGGCTATGGCTAGAGAACCTAAACTCAATGCGGTCTCAAAAAAAGAACGGAAAACGATGAAGAGTATTATCACAACCATAACGACCGCTATGGGCAGAAGTCTCTCCAAACTTCTATTAGCGCTCTCGTTTATCTCCTCCATCATAACATGCATGGCGGATACTCGTGTTTTAGAGTTCTCCGCGACCTCGTCGCCTATATCGATGATCCTCAATTGCGAATCCAGCATATCGTCTGTATCGATCTCAGAGTCCATCATGACCATGGCGAGTGTAGCTTTTGCTTCTATCGAGTCCGTCTCAGTGGTGGGTGCAAAATCACTGCTCACCACCGTTCTTATCATATCACCCATCTGATCCATCATCGGGCCCAATCTGCGAGAGAACTGCAGCAACTCTCGAGCTTCTACATACATCTCCTTGGAATCATCAACCAGGGTCTGATTCTCCTTGACCGCTTCGAGATAACCCTCTCTGAGATTGTTCGCAGCGTAGGTGAAGTTGATCATCTCATCTTCAACCGCTTCATATTCCTCTATGGCGAGTCCGAGAAGCTCTTCGACATTGTTGAGATGTTCGAGCCCCTTTTCGGCTTCGACGCTCATCTCGTTGAAATTATCCACGCCCATATCTACGGACTCATTTAGTCTGGTTTGATCGTAATTTACCACGTCGGACACTGTTTTTTTAACGTCGTGGTCCGTCATGTTGCCCAGTCTCTCTTGTCTTTCATCCAAAGATAATTCTAGAGATGGTAGTTCCTCCTCCGCCATATCCATGTCAAGTCCTTCGAGATGACCCATGGCTTCTGCCTTGGCAAAAAAAGCCAAAGTCATAAATCTGGGAAATTCCTTTTCATCTTGGAAGTCAACATCTTCTTCTTCGACCAAGCCGATAGAGGCGTTCAACATATCACGAGTTCCGTCGACCAATTCTAAGAAGTGATCAAGACCAGAAACTTTTTCCTCCATATCATCTCGCTTGTCTTTCATCTCGCTGGACCATTCACCCAAAGCGTAGGTGACGTTGGTCAATGGTTCTTCACAGGATTCGGGATTGAGTAGATCGATCAGTTCTTCAAATTCGGGACCGTACTCCTCCATCACCATCCAAGACTCAGGGTTGGATACTATGTTGGACATGGAGATCAAGGTTCGGTTGCCTCCGAAAACTCCTTCGATCGCAAAGATATGATCTTCTTCAAATTTTTCCTGGAATATATGAGTTGCTCCTAGATTGAGGCTCAGCGACTCGTTCATCCAATGGTACATCTCGGTCTGTTTTTCTACGGCTCTCAACATCTCATCGCTTTCTTCACCTTGTTGTATTATGGACTCCTCGATCAACAAGGATTGGTTGGCCATGAGCACGTTACTCGCCAATGTATTGATACCTGTAGGGAGCTCGTCGGAACTCGCTAAAGTTGGTCCCACCATCTCATCTTCGGCCAATTCTTCCTCGAAGTCCAACATATCTTGGAAAACATCTACGGTAAAAACGTCTCCGTCGTCCGCGGTAAAAGAAACCTGCACACTCTCTTCTACCCTTCCAAATTTTTCTCGTATAGTCAAAAGATATTCCTGCTTGGGAGAATCGGGTTGAAATGCCTCCTCGCTGGTATCCATCTCCATACCTGCTGCAAAGAAACCCATGAATAAAGTGAACACTACCATGACGCTTATGACCTTTTTGGGGTGATCGCTCACACAATTTGGAAATGCTCTGAAAAATATATTAGCCTTATCCTCTTTTTTACTCATATGCATATCCTCATTTCTAACCCCTGTATTTAACAATTTAGTATGTATGTTTTTTGGTTTCATTTCTTTTTAGCGAGTGTCGCTACAAAATCTTTAATAAAACCCGCCTTCTTTTCTACCCGAGATCATGGTCATAGAAGAAAGTTCGTTGGCTAAAGGTTTGCCCAAAGACACCGATTCATTATGTCCCGAATGTAAACAAGTAATTCCGGCTAGGATCGAGAAAAACCAGGGAAAAGTAGTGATGAAAAAAGAATGTGATCAGCACGGTTATTTCGAAAGTGTGATCTGGTCCGACAGTGATCTTTACCTTAAGGCGGAGAAATTTGCTTACGACGGTATCGGCGTAGATAATCCCAAGATAAAAGACGCGACTACTTGCCCGGACAACTGTGGTCTTTGTAACATCCACAAAAGTCATACCTGTCTTGCAAATGTAGACCTCACCAACAGGTGCAATCTAAACTGTCCCATATGTTTTGCCAACGCAAATCAGCAGGGATACGTTTACGAGCCGAGCTACCAACAGGTAGTTAAGATGCTAAAACTTTTGAGAGCCGAAAAACCGGTTCCGACCCCAGCGGTACAGTTCTCTGGGGGAGAACCCACGGTACATCCTGATTTTTTTAAGATCATCGAGAAGGCTTCATATCTGGGCTTCTCTCAGATACAGATCGCAACCAACGGGATAAAATTAGCGAACGACGAGGATTTTGTAAAACGATGTGTAAAAGCGGGACTTCACACCGTTTACCTTCAATTCGACGGACTCAAGGAGGAAAATTACATCCAGGCTAGGGGTAAAAAGCTTTTGAACGTGAAAAAAAAGGCGATAGAGAACTGTAGAAAGATAAAGCCTAACCCTCTTTCAACCGTTTTAGTACCCACTGTTGTAAAAACGGTCAACGACGATCAAGTAGGTGACATACTGGACTTCGCCATCAAAAACAGGGACGTGGTGAGAGGGATAAATTACCAGCCAGTGGCTTTTACCGGCCGTATAGAGAAGGAGGAAAGGGAAAAACAGCGATACACACTTTCGGACCTTGCTATTGATCTAGAGGAACAGACCGGTCACCTAGATAGAAGTGATTTTTATCCCGTTCCTTTCGTCACACCTATATCCCAATTGATCTCCGTAATAAAAGACGATCCACAACTCGCTTTTACTTCTCATCCTCACTGTGGCTTGGCCTCGTACCTCGTTATCGGGGATAAAGGAAAAGTCAGACCTATAACTGATTTCGTGGATGTCGAAGGACTCATGGATGAGATGACGAAAAAGGCTGAATATTTGGATTCGTTCTGGAAGAAAACAGGTATAAAGATATCCAGCAAACTGAAGACTGAAGAAGGTAAAAAGAAGAGCTTGGTAAAAAATTTCAGAAAACACTTCGGCGAGTATCTCAAGGAAGAAGAATTACCAGGGGGCTTCACTTTCTCCGATATCATGAAGACCATCGTTTCGGAAGGAGACAAAAAATCTGTTGGCAAATTTGTCTGGAGGACCGTTTTCGTCGGCGGTATGCACTTCCAAGACGATTACAATTACGATATCGAAAGGGTAAAACGATGCGTTATACATTACGCAACACCAGACGGAAGGATCATACCTTTCTGTGCCTACAACGGAGGGCCCATGTACAGGAAAGAGATCGAGAAAAAATTTTCTATGCCGTTGGAAGAATGGAGGAAAAAAGATGAGCGTTGATGTAAACTTTGAAAAATGCATGCACTGCGGGGCCTGCGCCGGTACCTGCCCGACCAACGTGATCTTTCTAAACGATCTCACGCCGGAGGTAGGCGAAGGTTGTACCCGATGTGGACTATGCTTAAAGGTATGTCCTGTGCGTGCCCTTTCATTGAGAGGTGATTGATTTGAAGCACGAAGAGGAACACTACGACCTTTTGGTAGTCGGTGCAGGACCCATGGGTTCTACCACCGCACGCTATGCGGCCAAGAACGGATTGAAAAAGATACTGGTGATAGAAAAAAGACAAGAGATCGGTTCACCTGTAAGATGTGCCGAAGGAGTTACCCTGGCTTTTTTTGATGAACTCGAGATCGAAGAATCTGATGATTTCATAAGAAAAAAGGTCAAAGGAGCTAAACTGTATTCGCCCGCAGGAAACGAACTCACCATAGGCAAAGACATGGCAGGAGACGAGGTTGGAGCAGTGTTGGAACGTGATGTTTTTGATAAGGAGATGGCCATGTTAGCCGCCGAGGAAGGCGTAGAGTTCATGCTGAGGACACAAGCAAAAGGACTCATAAAAGAGGGGGATAAGATCGTCGGGGTGAAAGCTAATAGGATGGGAGAGGAATTCGAGATAAGAGCGTCCCTTATCGTAGGTGCCGACGGATTCGAATCTCAGATAGGTAGATGGGGTGGCATCTACGACGTGTTAAAAACTAAAAACATCATGACGTGCTTTCAGTATAGACTATCAAATATCGATTTCGACTCAGAATATACGCATTTTTATCTAGGTAGCTCGGCACCCGGTGGTTATGTATGGATATTCCCTAAAGGGGAAGATAAAGCCAATGTAGGCCTGGGGATACAACTTTCTCAACTCGACGGGAGTAAAACAGCGAAGGAATATCTCGACGATTTCATCGATAAACATGAAGGTTTAAAAAAAGGACAGGCCGTGGACATGGTCGCCGGAGGAGTATCTGTAGAACATCCTCCCGATTCAGTTTGCACCAACGGACTCATGCTGGTCGGTGATGCGGCACGGATCGTAGACCCCATAACTGGAGGCGGCATAGCCAACGGCATGAAGCAGGCGAAGATCGCCGGCGAGATCGCCGCTGAAGCCGTACAAAAAGGAGATACGAGTAAAGAGTTCCTATCTAGATATGAAAAAAGATGGAGAGAACGACTTGAAGATAAGCTCTGGCGTAATTATATGGCAAAGGAGAAGGCTGTACAGTTAGACGATGAACAGTACGATAAGATAATAGATGCTCTTCGCGACGTAGAACTTGAAAAGTTGAGTACGGAGGCTATCCTCAAGGGTGTGGCTGAAAAGTATCCTGAACTTGTGGAATCCTTCGAAGATATGTTATGAGTTGAAAAAAGTTATCGAGTCATTATCATGCAGATGCAGAAAGACCTGATTAAGGAAGTAGAAGAGATATTGAAGGAAGAGTTCGGAGGGCGGGGGGAAAAAATTTTAGACGATGTCTTTGAACAGTGTGAAGATGAACTAGACCTTTTCAAGTTAGAAGACATATTGTATCTAAAGATCAAAGAGATCGGTTACGACATCCAAAGGGCGGAGATGGTGGTAGACAAGATCAAAAAAATTCGCTTTTCCCAGGAACTAAAAAAACCTTCGACTGATGATAGAGATGAGTTACAAATTCTGAAAAAGATCGGAGATGTTTGTGTTAACCTAGACGAATTAGAAGAGGCTGAACAGCACTACCAAAAGATGTACAGCTTATCCGAAGAAAGGGGTCAAAACGGATCTGTGATATGTGCATTGGAATCTTTGGCGGAGCTGTATCTATTAAAAGATAAGATAGAGGTAGTGGAAAGAAACGCCAACGAGATGATAAAACGAGCTAAAGTTTTGGGGGAAGAGACCTTAGAAGCAAAAGGTATAAAGATCGCGGGCATAGCTGCCTGGAGAAAACACGACGGAAAAGAGGCTTTGAACTATCTAGAAAGAGCCCTGGAGATATTCAAGAAAAAAGGGATGAGAGAGGAGATGGGAAAAGTAAGACGAGACATGGGGGACATATACATAGACCTGGGAGAGCTCCAAGATGGTATAGAATTTTATCGTAAGGCGGCGGACGACTTTCGTGGTGTGGGATTGAATTACGAGCGAGTCAGCCTCCTTATGGAGATCGGTATGATACTTTCTGATACAGGTGATTATGAGACGGCCATCAAATTTTTAGAAAAGGCTCAAAAAGAGAGTGAAGAACATCTATTCAACAATCACAAGGCCTGGTGCCTCTTCAACCTTGGAGAGCTTTTTTTAGAGAAGGAAAGATACGAAGAAGCCGAAAACGCGTTGAAAGAAGCGGTAGAGCTGTTCGTTATACAAGAAGATATTCATGGAGAGGCCGGGGCTAAGATGGCCTATGGTCGATGGCTTTTGGAAAAAGGGAAACTCGAAGAGGCCGAATATCTGTTCAAAGAAGCTTTGAATATATTCAAGAAAACAGGACTTTTGGAATCCCAGCTTTCCGTACATCAATATCTCTCTAGGATCCATAAAAAGAAGGGAAACCTGAAAGATGCTAGAGCAGAGCTTGAAAGATCTCTGCAGCTCGCCGACGTTCTAGATCTAGAGGATCTGAAAGAAAGTATAGGAAAAGAATTGGAAGAGATAAGTGATTAAAGTCAAATATTCAACAAAGTTAAAATACTAAAAGAAAAATCATCCCTTGGTAATGGTAGAATGGTAAAACCGACAGGATTCCTCAACGAACATTTGAACGAAAATATGGAACTACTCCTCAAAGACGGCAGTGTGATAAAGGGTAGGTTGATCGGATACGACGATCATATGAACCTGGTTTTAGAAGACACTGAAGAGGAAAAAGAAGACAAGCATAGAAGACTAGGGACCATCATCCTGAGAGGAAACAACGTAGTCACTCTGAATCCGGAATAGAAAAATGATATGATCTGAATGAGGTTGAGCTCCAGCTTTCTTTAAATATTCTAATCGTCTTCGATATTCTCTTCTTCCTTGATCTTCTCGACTTCTTCTTCAGAGGGTTGTTTATCGTTCAACTCAAGGTACTCGGGTTCGATCTCTTTGGTAAGATATACGCCTTTACCCGCTTTCATTACCTCTCTTTCGTTATCCGCCATACTCTCCACATCAACTTCTAGGATCACCGGTTCGTCCGATCTATAGACACCGGCTTCAAGGGCAGATTCATAAGATTCACTCAGATGAACGTAGGTCCTGTCCGAAGGTTTTATACCTCCTTCCAGCAATAATTCGCTCTCCTTTTTGGTCGTAGGTAAATAGAGCTTGCCAGGCACGTCATCGGTGGGATGATCCAGGTCAACATCCACAGAGTGGCCGTAAGTCGCTCGTATGTAGCCATCTTCGTATTGATATCTGTTCTTCTCGTCGGTGGCGACCAACGCCTTGGCGTGATACTTCCTCAACCAATGGAACCTCTTCTGTCGGTTCCTGAGAACCTTAACGAAGTGTTCTAGGCTTATCCAACCTCTATCGTCCATCTCCAAACTGTACTTATCCGGAAAATGACGGAGCACTCCTGCCGTGGTTTTCCCAAGTATGGTGCTTTCTTCATCACTCATGATGAACTTTCCTCGTTCCCCACACCCTGGGCACTCCTTCCCACGATAATATCCGTGCTCCTCGCATTCCCTTATCATTGTTATCACGGACCTAACAAAGGGATTATCATAATAAATCTTTTGCCGAATGACTTGGTCCCAATTTTCTTATATGATTGAAACCTATTAGTGTCGATAATATGTCATCGAATAACTCCCGTCTTTCAGGATTTCATAAGAAAAGTATCGAAGAGAGGATAGAACTGATTAAAGAAAATACTGCGGCGGACAGAGAGTCTTTAGAACATCTTATGGGTAAAGGACTGTCCAACGAAGAAGCGGATATGATGATAGAGAACGTCATCGGAACCTACGAACTACCGGTAGGCATAGCCACCAACTTCAAGATAAACGGACAAGATCGTCTGATCCCCATGGTGATCGAAGAGTCGTCCGTGGTTGCAGCGGCGTCATATGGGGCAAAGCTGGCCAGGGGCCAGGGTGGTTTTAAAGCTACTTCCACCGAGCCCGTGATGATCGCTCAGATCCAAGTTACGGGTTTGAAAGACCCGAATTCGGCAAAGCTAAAGATCATGGAGAAAAAAGAGGAGCTTAAAGAGCTAGCCGATGAACAAGATCCCGTACTCGTAGAACATGGTGGCGGAGTGGAGGATATCTCCTGCAGGGTGATCGAAAGTCGGTTCGGGCCCTACCTGATAGTTCATCTGTTAGTGGACTGTAGAGACGCCATGGGTGCCAACGCTGTGAATACCATGGCGGAAGCTATCACGCCCCTCATAGAAGAGGTAACAGGAGGAACGGTCAACTTAAGGATACTCTCGAATCTGGCGAAGAAACGGATGGCACGGGCCAGGGCGGTTTGGAGTAAAAAAGAGATAGGTGAAGACGTGGTCGAGGGTGTGATCGATGCTTATGAATTTGCAAGAGTAGACCCCTATAGATGTGCCACTCATAACAAGGGGGTCATGAACGGAGTCAGCGCGGTGGTTATCGCCACAGGCAACGATTCAAGAGCTGTGGAGGCCGGCGCCCATTCCTATGCTTCCGCTGTAGATGAATACTCACCATTGACCACATGGGAGAAAACAGAAAACGGCGATCTGACAGGCACCATAGAGATACCCGTGCCCGTGGGTACCATAGGAGGAGCTACATCGTCCCATCCCTGTGCCCAAGCTAACCTCGATATCATGGGCGTGGATAACGCTCGAGAACTGGGTGAGATCTTAGCCTCTGTAGGACTTGCTCAAAATTTTGCCGCTTTGAGAGCTCTAGCTTCAGAGGGTATACAAAAAGGACATATGAAACTCCACGCAAAGAACGTCGCGGTACAGGCAGGAGCTGAAGGAGATATGGTAGATCTTGTCGCGAGCAAGATGGTCGAAGAAGAGAAGATAAGAGCTGACAGAGCTAAAGAGATCATAGAGGAACTTCACAAAAAAGAGTAAAAAAAGATTTTTGTATACTACAATCTCAACCTCGCTGCTTCAGGAGATAGGAAATGTTCTCCAGGCGAGGTTCACATATCTTTTTCTGCTTCTCTGATCTTGTTTTTGTATTCCTGTTCTTTTTGCCTGGCTTTCTGTATCTTTTCTTGGTACTTTTTTATCTTTTCCTGGTAGCTTTTGATCTTTTCTTCGTACTTAGCTATCTTCTGTTCCTGTTTGGCTATCTTCTTATCTTACTTCGCCTTCTTCTTCATCTGTTTAGCTCTATCTTTCCTATCCTTTCCTCTGGGTACATCGGACATGTTTTACCACGGTAAAGCATGGTAGACGCGATATAAATAGTTTATTGATAAATTAAAAAAGAGTAAGGGAAGAAGAACTGCGTCGGTTCACATATTTTTTTCCGCTTCTCTAGCCTTGTTTTTGTACTCCTGCTCTTTTTGCCTGGCTTTCTGTATCTTTTCTTGGTACTTTTTGATCTTTTCCTGGTAATCCTTTATACTTTCTTCGTAGTTGGCTATCTTCTGTTCCTGTTTGGCTATCTTCTTATCGTACTTCGCCTTCTTCTTCATGGACTTAGCTCTATCTTTCCTATCCTTTCCTCTGGGTTCTCCTGATCCGTTGGTCATTTTAAATCACCATGAAGGGTATACTAATTATAACATATAAAGTTTGTTGAAAATTCGGAGGCGCCTTGCTCTAAAACTCTTCATGGATCCCTCCGGTGTGACCTTTTATCCTGAGCACCACCTCCAGCTGTTCGAATCGATGAAAAGTGAACTCGTCGCCGTCAGCGTAAAATCGTAAACGCGATCCACAACCTATCCGTCCTTCGCTGTGCATAAGAGACCATTTGGCTTGATGATCTCCATGGGCGGCGTTGTTATCTTCATCCCAGTCGTTGAATGTTAGGGCGATGCTATCACCATCTTCATAGTCCCCAAAGACCGATACGGTAACGTCTACAAGGTTCGCCTTGGTGGGCATGGAAAGGGAGAGAGTAAGAGTTCTGTCGTCGTGCGTGTTGAATCTCCCAAACAGCGGCGAGGATGGTTCATCGGCGGCGATACGCTGAACGGATTCGAACAAAGATACCGTCAGTATTACGGTGATAGCTATTATTAGTATGGTTGCGATGATAGGAGAAACTCCCTCTAAGGCCCTATTGATCTTCTTCATACTCCCTCCCTTATGCATATTGTTTTCAGAGTATATAAACTTAGCTATAATTCATTCGGGTGCGGAGGTATGATCATGTGTCATCTTTGCATCACGTAGAAGCTTACAAGACCTATGAAGGCGATGATAGAAAGTGAAAGAAGACCCAGTTCATAGGAGCCTGTAAATCCTATGACGATACCGACCGCCAATGGCCCTAAAATACCGACGAAGTTGGCTATGCCGTTCATCAGACCTGTGGCAGAACCCAACTCTTCGCCCGATATCATGTTCTGTATCTTCGTGAAGAAAAGCGGAGGAGTCAACTGACCGAAAAGAAAGACCAAGAACAGTAAAAATATCGCTGTTTCCAGTCCTCCCAAAGGAAAGAAAGTCAAGACGGCTATGAGGATACCCGCCGTTAGAAGAGAGAACATTATGATCTGGTTCGGTTTTCCGGTACGATCGCTCAACCAAGCACCGATGTAAAGACCGAATATGGCACCCACGTACGGTATGGCAGCTATGTAAGCCATATCCCCCATCATTATACCGTGGACCTCTTCAAAATAAGTGGGGATCCAAAGGGTGATACCCCACCAGACCGAAGTCACTGCTGTGAACCCGACCACGGTGAGTCTGAAGTCTTTTCGGAACAAGAGTTCCTTAAAAATTTTCTTCATATCTACACCGGCGTTTTTGTTTTTTTCTGTAAGATCAGAGGGTCCGTCATCTACGAACAATAAGATGGGTATCGTGAGCAGGAATCCCAAGGCCGCTACCAGATAAAAAGAAGCCTCCCAACTGAAAGCGTTGATCACCGGGCCCATGAGTATAGGTGATACCGCAACACCTATGGGACCTCCTATCATGAATATTGAATTGGCCCTGCCTCTTTTTTCCCTTGTATACCAACCACCTATTATCTTTGAAGCTACCGGGAACATCACACCCTGGGCTAAACCTAGTATCAAACGTGAGATCAGGAAAAGAGAATACACGTGGCCAAAAAAGGCCCCTAGGAATACTGAAAAAGAACAGCCCGCCATGGAAGCGGTCAATACGGCTTTGGAGCCGTACTTGTCTATATTCGGACTGAGGAAAACGTTGGAGAAGCCGTAACTCACCAGGAATATACCCATCAAAAGACCGCCGAGGTAGCCCTGCTCCGCATCGGACCATACCAGGCCTTCTCCTATCTCCTGCAGTGCAACCGAGGTCGTCAG
>PUNG01000103.1 GCA_003551675.1 Thermoplasmata archaeon | reverse complement strand
TTCTCTCTTTCGTCGACTTTTTTTTCTATATTCTGCAGATCTTCTTCGAGTTTGTTTAGCTGATCCTTTTTCTCTTGTAATTGCTCGACTTCTTCTTTCAGTTCGTCTTTTTTTTCTTCCAACTGTGAGATATTCTGGGCGATCTGACTTTTTTCATCATCTACTTTCTTTTTTTCTTCTTCTAGCTTTTCTATTTCATTCTTTTGTTTTTCTAGTTCTTTCTTTTTGTCTTCCAATTCCTTTTCTTTTTCGTTTATTTTTTCTTCTTTTTTTTCCAGTTCTCTTTCTCTTTCTTCGTGTTTTTTCTTCTCTTCATTCAGCTCATCGAGTTCACTTTTTAGACTTTCTTTTTCCTTCTCTCTTTCGTCGACTTTTTTTTCTATTTTTTGCAGATCATCTTCGAGTTTGTTTAGCTGATTTTTTTTCTCTTGTAGTTTGTCGACTTCTTCTTCCAGTTCGTCTTTTTTTTCTTCCAGCTGTGAGATATTCTGAGCGATCTGGCTTTTTTCATCGTCGATTTTCTTTTTTTCTTCTTTCAGCTTTTCGGTCTCTTTCTTTTGTTTTTCTAGTTCTTTCTTTTTGTCTTCCAATTCCTTTTCTTTTTCGTTTATTTTTTCTTCTTTTTTTTCCAGTTCTCTTTCTCTTTCTTCGTGTTTTTTCTTCTCTTCTTTCAGCTCATCGAGTTCACTTTCTAGACTTTCTTTTTCTTTTTCTCTTTCGTCGACTTTTTTTTCTATTTTCTGCAGATTTTCTTCGAGTTTATTTAGCTGATCTTTTTTCTCTTGTAGTTTGTCAATTTCTTCTTTCAGTTCGTCTTTTTTTTCTTCCAACTGTGAGATATTCTGAGCGATCTGACTTTTTTCATCATCTACTTTCTTTTTTTCTTCTTCTAGCTTTTCTATTTCATTCTTTTGTTTTTCTAGTTCATTCTTTTTGTCTTCCAATTCCTTTTCTTTTTCGTTTATTTTTTCTTCTTTTTTTTCCAGTTCTTTTTCTCTTTCTTCGTGTTTTTTCTTCTCTTCTTTCAGCTCATCGAGTTCGCTTTCCAGACTTTCCTTTTTTTCTTCGAGCCCCGAGATTTGATTTAAAAGTTGATTTTTATCCTTTCCGGCTTGCTTTTTTTCTTCTTTCAGTTTTTTCAGCTTTTTGTTTTGTTCTTCTAGCTTCTTTTTTTTGCTCTGTATTTCTTTTTTATCCTTTCCAGATATTTGTTCATCCCGTTCTAGTTTTTTCTTCTTCTCGTTAAGTTCCTTTAGTTCTTTTTTTAGGCTCTCTTTTTTATCCCTCATCTCACCTATATCGTTAAAGGATTCACCAAGTTTTTCTTCAAGCCTTTCCTTTTCCTTTTTTAGGTCTTTCAATTCCTTCTCTAATCTTTTCTTTTCTTTTTTTCTTTCTGATATGTTTTTTTCTAACGACCCCATTTCCTTTTTTAGCTCTTCCTCATCTTCCGACTCATTTATAGATTGTTCTAGTTTTTCTATTTCTTCATATAAGTCATCATCGATTTTTTCTTTATTTTCTGATTCATAGAGAGATCGCTCTAGCTTCTCCATCTCCTCTACCAAATCCTCTATCTCTTCGTCTGAACTTTCGTCCAATTTCAGCTCTCTTGCCTCTTCTAATACTTTTTTAGCTACTTCTTTTTTAAAATGATGAACTTTTACCAATTTTTTTATGCCTAAGTCAAGAATATCGTCTAATGATCTACAACCATTTTCATAAAGCCTTTCAGCTTCTTCAACTCCAATTATAGAAATCTGGGTCAATTCCTCTATTGATCCCTCTTTATCTTTTTTCTCATTCATTTTTATCTTGACATCCTTTTTTCGATATTATCTCAGTTGATTTTCCTCTACAGATCATGTCTCAATTTTTCTCAAGCTCTGAGAAATACTAGATAATGGTACAATTAGCAACAAATTGCGTCTTTCTTTTTTTGATCTTTGCATCATTTTCCACCTCTAATACTCTCAAGAGGGTATAATATTTTTCGATTAAAAAACGGTTTTATCAAGGATAATACTAAAACTTGAGCTCATCAGAGCGAATTCAGATATTTTCGATTAAAAAAACAGAAAAAAAAAGTTTTTTACTCCGGGTATTCCTCCACCTTTTCGTATTCATTTTCTATATGGTCGAGGATTATATCTCTGTCTCGTCTCAGGTGTGATTCGTACCAGTTTTTGACTACGTTCTTTAGTTCGGCGTGGAAATCATCCATCTCGTCGTCGTCCAATGGGAACTCTGCATCGAAAAGAGAGTATCTCGCGAAGATCCTTTTCCAGCCGCTGTATTTGTAATATTTTTCGCCTTCGCAATATTCGAAGAAAAGTCCTATCTTCAACTTTTCTTCTTCTGAATAGTATTCAAGTACTAGACTATCACCGGTTCTGTTATGTTCCTGGGTTTTATCCATCAATTTTATTTTGTTCAAATTTGAAAAATCGAAATCTTCTTTGAGTTCCCAGTCTTCCGGGAATTCATTGAACCGGGCAAATGAACTATAATCCGGTTTCATACTGAAATGAACATTTAATTTTTCAAATCTGATCCACACTCGCCAGAAGTCCTTAACAAACTGTTTGTTTAGTTCAGCCATTTTGGAATCTCGCTCGCCTAGACTCCTATAAACTTCTGAAGTCTTTTTTTCCAGTTCGGCATCTAATTCGTCAAACCAATCTCCCGTTTCTTCTTTAGCCTTATCTTTTGAAGCCATGAATATCACTTCATCTTATTCTCAAATTTAGAGTACTCACTTAATTCAACCCTCTAATTAGAGTAGGCATATAAAAGTTTTCTCAATGAATTAGCCCTAAACAAAGATAGATATAGGCAATCTTTAAATCGTTTGATATCTTAATGTACATCCACGTTAGAAGTATACTTTAGGGTGTAAGTCATGAACTGCGAACTTTGTGGAAAGAAAACGTCTCGTACTACAACCGTTAGTATAGAAAATTCAGAAATCGAAGTATGTGACGAGTGCAAAAGTTATGGAAAAGAGATATTCAAGGGCAAAGGTGATATATCTTCCAAAAATCAAATCCTTCAGAGGATAAAAAATAAAAAAAGAGTCGGACGATCTTCTGAAATGGACGAGATCAATAAAAAGGAATTGGCCTTAGATTACTCCGAAAGAATAGAACGGGCTAGGATCGAAAAAAACCTTACACAAGAAGAGCTAGCCAAGAAGCTAAACGAAAAGAAGTCTTTGATCGCTAAGCTTGAGAGAAGCGATATGAGGCCTAGTGACGACCTGAGAAAGAAGTTAGAACAAACGTTAAATATCGAGTTGATGGAAAAAATAGAGAGCACATCGACCAAGAAATCCGAAAGTTCTAAAGGGTTAACAATAGGTGATCTGATAGATACTGAGTCCTAGAATGAAAAAGATCATCCGAGACTAGGCAGATCCTCTGCCATCTTTTTCAGATCGTCCATATTTATCCTATAGTACATTTCTTTCTTTTTTTCTACGAATCCCCCACTTTCGAGGCTGATAAGGTTGTTTTTGGCGATATTGTGATCCATGTTCAAACGTCCAGCAACATCTGAAATCGACATCTCTTCTGTTTCAAATAAAAGTTCAAAGATGCTCTTAACCAATGGAGAATATTCCATATACGCTAAAATCTTATCGAAGATCATATAGTCTAACGGTTCTCTATCCACAGAATCTACACTGGATACATATCCCAGCGGATGTGGTTTCATCTTGTTATTGATGGGATCTATCACCAGCGAGTATCGCCCTGTTTGAGTGTAAAGGGAAAAACGGATCTCCATCGGTAATACACCGGACCTTACGTCAGACCATAAATCATTTAGTTTCATCAATACCGGGTCATATTGCCGAGGGATCTCTTCAGCATGATGATACTGAGACTTTTTTAGGATGGAGATAGGCACATAGAAGTCCGATACAAATGCCCTTACCATGACTTTTTCCATATCGGCGTGTTCAGATTCCAACCAATTATTGAGAGAGGTGGGATCATAATCAAAGGTTTCACAAATACCCTTCCCTTCTTTTTCTTTCAACTCTTTAGTGGGCTTAGAAAAGTTCCAAGCCCCCTCTATATTGGGTTCTAGAAATTTGAATTTGATTTTTTTCAACTCGTCGACCTCGTAAAATCCTCTCAACAGATTATCGTATCCCTTCCCATTTATGTAATATTCTATTTTCGCAAGATATTCTATATTTCTGTTATTCAGTCTGTAGAGTCGGTTCTTCAATTTTTCTAACGCATATTCATCTATTTCGTGGTCTGGAGAAAGCTCTAGAAGTTTCTTTGCATCTTTTATCACTTCGTTCATTTACAGGAACAAGTAACTCGTCTATAAAATATTTTACTATATTACTGAGCTTACGCATAAATCCTAAATACCAACAAGTCTTGAATTACACATGTCAAGAAAACTTCTCATGGGTGTAGGCAATGATATAAGAGGAGACGATGCGGTAGGTGAGGAAGTCGTAAGGGAGTTCGATAGAGATGATTGGGATTCCGTTGACTGCGGTTCTGTTCCTGAAAACCAGATAACCATGATCGAAGAAGATCAATACGAATTAGTAGTCATAGTGGATGCCGCCGAGATGGGTCTGGATCCGGGTGAAATCAGAATAGTACCCAGGGATCATCTGGGTGTTTTCACCATGAGTACTCACGCCATGCCCCTTTCCACGGTGATGGATTTTCTCGCTAAAAAGGTGGACGAGGTGTTCTTGATAGGCATACAACCGAAAGAGATGGGATTGAAGGAAGGCATGACAGCAGAATTGGAAGAAGCTAAATATAGGATGATCAAACTGTTGGAAACAGGTGAATGGAGAGATATACCCGAGTTAAAGAAGAAATAGAGATCAGGGGTTCAAAACTAAATCTTCATACAACTTTTCTGGTCCAGCCATAAGGAATTCATCGGTAAACTCGAAACTGTCCGTGGGACATATGTCTACACACTGACCACAGAAAGTACATCTGTTTACATAGTGCCTGACTGTGTTATCCTCTTTAAAAACTAAAGCTTGCGATGGACAAACCTTTACACATAATTGACACCCGATGCAGGACTCTATATCGTATTTTAACTTCCCCCTAAAGTTCGGAGGTACATCTACAGGAGGATTTATCTCTAATTCATCTTTCTCTATAAGTTCGGCTGCATCGTGCATATTTTCAGGTGTATACTTCACCGGAAAAGGATTGGTTGCCTTTTTGGTGAAGAGCTGTTTGATGAGCGTGTATATCGTTTGTGTTGGCATTTTTTATCACCTCATAATCCTGTTCTTTCCAATACTACTAAAAGTGTCCCCAACAGACCTATAATGGTCATGGGTACCCAATAGAAATAACTCGCTTTATTTATCTGGAATCTGGCGAAGGCGACCCTGATGACGGAAACGCCTACATATATTATCACCAATAATTTGACCAAAAAGAACGCCACATCTGCGATCATAGCCCAAAGTCCCATCTCTAACAAAGGTATCGTGGGCCCGCCGAGACTTATCCAAGGGTCTATCAAGGTAGAAAGTTGATAAGGGAAAAACAAAGCGATCAGCAAAGCCCCTACAAATATCATCTTAACGGCTTCGGCGATATAAAATAAAGCCAAATTTCTGCCTGAGTATTCTACGAACAGTCCTCCGGCCAATTCAGTTTCTGCCTCCGCTTGATCGAAAGGGACTTTAGAAAGTTCTCCTGGCATCACGGCGAGAAGGGTCGCAAGGACCAGGGCAAAACCGACGAAACCCATGGCTCCGACGGTGCTCCAGACCGGTTCAGACGAGATGACCCCAACGGAGAACGTTTCATAATTGTAAGCCAAGGTCACAGCGGCGATGGCCAAAGGCAACTCATAGCTCATCATAAGTACTAATTCTCGCTGGGCACCGACGGTGGCGTAAGGGGATCCACTGGCCAAACCACCTATCGCCATGGCAACGGCAGGGATCGCTAACAAATACAAAAGTAGTATTAGATCGCCGTACCCGTCCATCAAAGGCCCGAAAGGGCCAAGGGGTAGGTAAGCTAAAGCCACAAGTGAAGGCAAAAGAGCGAAGATCGGTGCGTAGTTGAACAACCAAGGAACCGCGTAGTCAGGGATGATAGTTTCTTTCATGAATAGTTTTTTAACATCACGGAAGGGCTGCCTCAAAGGTGGTCCAATCCTGGACTGCATCATGGCAGTTATCTTTCGATCGAAACCCTTGTAAAGCAGGCCCAAAAATATTCCTATCAACGAGATCAACAACACCAGAACGAACTTTATCCCCCAATCGAGCACAAAGTTCATTCTACCCCTCCTTTTGTTATCTGTTTCGTCTTCTTTACGGAAAGCTCGTGAAGCTCTTCCTTCGTATAGCTTTGAACTTCTCCCCTGTTTATATCTATTATCTCTGCTCTATCCATACATCCTATGCAAGGATCTATCGAAGCAGCTATGAGAGGGATATCTGCGATCTGTTCACCCATGAACATGGGGGCATAAGTGCTTAGATTGTTATAAGTAGAAGCTCTTATCTTCCAGCAGTCAACATCGTCCCGTTCCTCACTCAATCTCACGTAATGGATTGCTTCACCTCTAGGTGCCTCTATACGTCCTATACCCTCTCCCGCACTTTTACCTAGTTTGTTCAAAAGAGCTGCTTTTTTAGGTTCACTGGTTATCTCACCTTCGGGCATCTGTTCTACGCACTTCTTTATTATATCAACGGATTGAAGTAGCTCTTTCAGTCTAACTACGGTTTTACAAAAAACGTCTCCCTTATTTTCAAAACCGTATCGAGACGGGATCACATAATCTAGATCTAGATCTCCATAGGCTGCGTAAGGTTGGTCTATCCTTACGTCCTTTTTTACACCAGATGCACGAACGGTCGGTCCTACTCCACACAACTCAAGAGCATCTTTTTTGGTCAATACTCCTACACCCCGTGTCCTCAATTTAATACTAGGATCTTCTAGAAAGATCTCCTCTAGTTTCTCATATAGGTTCTCATAATACTCTAGAGTCTCAAAGATCTTCGGATACATCTCCTCCGTTATGTCTCTTCTGACGCCTCCGAAGGTCCACATAGAATAATTGACCCTATTACCGGCTATATATTCTAAAAGGTCCATCACTTTTTCTCGTATCTTCCATGTAAAATGAAGATGGGTGTCGAACCCTATCTCATGGGCAGCTACTCCCGCCCACAATATATGTGAGTGTATCCTCTCCAATTCACACATTATGGTGCGTATGTATCTAGCTCTATTCGTAGGTTCTATGCTCAAGGCATGTTCAGTCGCAGTAGTGAACATGTGCTGATGAACTATAGAACAGATCCCACATATCCTTTCAGAGAGAGGGATAACTTCCATGGGGTTACGGTGCATACCCATGAATTCGATGCCGCGATGGTTCATACCAGGGAACGGCTCGGCATCTACGATCTCCTCACCCTTCAATTTGAATTTTATCAAAAAGGGTTCTTTCAATGCAGGATGGATAGGTCCTATGGGTACCTCGTAGGTAGTGTCCTTTTCTCTACTCATCTGGTTCACCATCCTCCTTTTTCTTTTCTTCTTCCATGGTATCCTGTCTATTCTTTTTCTTCTCTATCTCTTTTTTTCTAGGGTATTTAGCGATCGGTTTATCGAAGGTTTCATCATCTTCACTGTGAACGTACTTTGACATCTCTTCCATGCCTTCGTGGTCCCAACGCCATGGATACTTATCTTTTGGGAAATCATCTTCCAACCACAATCTTCGCGAATCAGGTATGTTTGTTACATTTACTCCCAGGAACTCCTGTTTCTCTCTTTCAGTTGTCAGGGCCCCAGGAACTATGTCCGTTATGGAGGGAATATTCAGATCCTCTTTGGGTAGATGGACTTTCATATTGATGGAGATCTCCTTCCCAGGATATCCGTAATTTATCTGAAAGTGGTAGATCAGTTCAATATTTTCACCCATATCAGAACCCGATGCCACCGACAGATGTGGTGTCTGCAGTTCCGCTAAAGCCTTGACCGCATCTCTAAATCTTTCTCTCTTCACAGTGAACCATATAAGTTCGATCCCAGTTTCTTTTAGTCCCTTTTTGATCTCCTCTGTTTTAAAGTCATTCACATCGTCTTCAAGTTTTTCTTTGAAGTAATTTTCAACCTCTTCTACACTGAGTGGTAATTCGTAGTTCATTTGTCATCCCCTCTCAATTTTTCAAGATATATCCAAGCTTCTTTAACACCGTTTATAATATTTTCAGGTCTGACAGGGCAGCCGTTCACGTATATTATGTGTGCATCCTCTGGAAGAAGAGTATCTATAGGTCCTTCGATTGCATAGCTGTCAAAAAAGACGCCTGTAGTATCTCCACAATTTCCTATGATGAGCACGACTTTGGGGTTAGGAGTCTGTTCATAAACTCGTAATACTCTATCCTTCATCTTTGTCGTGACCGGACCAGTAAACAGCAACACGTCGGCATGACGAGGTGAACCCACCAGCTTTATTCCAAATCTTTCAGCATCATATCTGGGTGTGATAGCGGCAACTATCTCGATATCACAAGCGTTGCATGAACCGCTATTCATATGAAATACCCAGAGGGCTTTATCGAAGGTTTTAGACAGATCCATTGAAATTCACCTCTGTTATCTTTACCATATTTTCGATATCACAATTCATCACTTTCACACCACCATGTATATGTAAACTAAAACTACTGCTAACGTGATCACTATCCAGTACATATAATCATTGATCGATCCCGTGTGTCCCTTTATCAATGGGTCGAAGTACTGTTTTAATGCGTCTCTAAATCCCCAAAACAGATTATCTCCTGCAACATGGACCCTTCTCACATCCCCCGGTGGTCGATTACCAGAGATGAACGGTTCTCCACTGTGTTTTGTCTTCTTATAATCAGAATTTCCCATCTTGTAGAGCCAGTATACGATGAGTAAATTTAGCAGTACGATCGATATGAATATGATGGGACTCCACATATCTTTCAATACTATATCTATCATGGTATCACCCCTTCAAACGTTTCGGTCAAAGCGTCGATAGCCGGGGTCACGACTTCAGTTACGACGATGTTGGGGAATAAAGTGAATAATACCAAAGCGACTGTCAATATCCCCATTCCTAACAACATGGTTTTAGAAACTCTTCTTTTTACCAAGCCCTGATCTGGACCGAGGAATGCATTGAAGAATGCTTTTCCTATTATTGCAAGGGTGATTATACTAACCACCAAAGCGACTATAGCTAAAATCGGGCTGTAGAGGTAAACTGACTTGTAGATCAGCAATTTAGAACTGAATCCCGAAAGAGGGGGGATCCCAGCTATGGATAATGCGCCCAACAAAAAGAAGAAAGTGACATAAGGCATCTTATGAGCGAGACCACCAAGGTCATTCAGGCTTCTTATATCGGTCACGTGTACCACCGCTACGGCTGAAAGGAATAACAATGCTTTGTAAACACCGTCGTTGATCATGTGGAATAGTCCACCTTGCATGGCCAATTCCCCAAAGCTGTCATAGTCTCCTGTGTTCAAAGTAGCTAGACCAACGCCCACCGCCATCATCATGTAGCCCACTTGCGAGACCGAAAGGTAGGCTATGAGACGTTTGAGGTCGCTCTGCACAAGCGCCATGCTCACCCCTATGATCATGGAAAGGGTCCCAAGGATTATCAATATGCTACCTGAAACAACGGTCAAAGAAAATACGCTGAAGAGCAGTCGAAACAATACGAAAAGAGAACCTAAGCTGGTTATCGCGATGAAAGGTGTAACTGAACCCGGCGCTTCACCATAAGCATCCGGTGCCCACATATGCATAGGGACGCTGCTCGCTTTCATAGCAAGTATGACCATCACCAGGCCAAGAGCTAGTTTATCTATGAAACTTCCCGTTATCCCCTCTCTCAACAGCGCATAGTTTAGAACGCCGTGCTGACCGTATAACAAACCTATAGAGAATAATATGACCAATCCACCTACCGTACTCAAAATCATATATTTTAAAGCGGCTTCGACACTTTCCCCTCTATAATTTTTGAACGCAACCAGAGCGCAGGATGCCACCGAGGTAACTTCAAACCATACAAAAAGGTTGAAAAGATCGCCGGTTAGCACCATCCCGTTCACACCTGCCAGGGTCAAAAGAAAAAGAGTGTAAAATTTATTCAATCCGGTTTCAAATTTCATGAATCCGTAAGAATATATTCCGGCGGCCACTGCCGTGATCATTATGGTAATGGTCGCTAAAACCGCAAAACCATCGGCAGCAAAGGTGATCCTAAAGAACGATCTTATGTTTTCAGGGCTTGGTTGTTCGGCTCCAAATACATAGAACCAGCTTTCTCCAGTCAGAACTTCATAGGACATCAGACTTACAAAAAAAGCCGTCGCTATCAATGCAATAAAAAATAATGTATCTCCAATTTTCTTTGAAAATCTCCCCGAAAGGGCCGTTAAAAATGCAAAAAGAAGAGGGATCCCAAGGATGAACGTAGGGCTGTTAGTCACCAGTGTATCCCATGTCATTCTTTACACCTCCTCATGTCTTCTGTGTTTATACTGTCGTAGTGCTTTTTGATCATCATGGTCAGCGAGAGCATGAGTGCAGTGGTTGCCAATCCGATCACGATGCTGGTTAGCGTTAGGGCATGTGGCGTTGGCATCACCATATCTGTAGACTCTGCACTGGTGAATATAGGTGCGATATACCCTCTTCTGTAAGCTAAAGAGACCAGGAATAAGTTAGCTCCGTTCTGCATTATCGCTATGCCCATTATGATCTTGATCAAGTTCTTCTTGAAAAGCACGGTGTAAAGTCCGATGGCCATGAGGATCACGACCGTTATATACGGCATCATCATGACAAAGGATTCCCAGCTCAATCTTTCCCCTCCGCTTTTTTGGATGAACTACCTTTGGGTTCCATAACCCCTCCTCTTTTAGACATCATCCAGAGGATCAAACTCAAAGCGGCGGCCACTTCTATTCCTACCATGAGGTTCATGAACGTTATGGTTCCTCCTGTATTGATGTATCCTGGATTTGGACCGTGGTAAGGCAAGCTACCTCCGAACGGAAAACCGGTTCCAGTGATATAGTTGTAGAATACGGTGGAACCGATCCCTAGAAAAGCGATCAATATAAAAAGCGTTAAACCTACTGCTTCTATGGAGGACAGATCTTTCTTATGTTTTCCTAGTGTACCATAAGCGATTATAAGCAAAGCAGTAGACGACGCTATCACCGCACCACCTTGAAATCCTCCACCGGGAGTTAGATGACCGTGTAGAATCAAGTATATTCCGAATATGATTATAGGTGCCACTAATATGTCTGTTACAGTTTTGACGACTCTAGACATCTCCCACTTCATTTTTCACCCTCCTCTTTGTCTTTGAATCGACGGAGTACCGTGAGCACACCCGATACTGCTGCAAAAAGTATAGTAGCTTCGCCCAATGTATCTAGACCTCGATAATCGAACAGCACTGCTGTGACCACATTGTTCACTTCATGCCTTTTTTGACTATCTCCAAGGAAATAATCGTCCATATCTTCGTTCTCCGGTTCACCGAAAGGCCTCATCTGAACCACACCCAAAAGTAAAAATGAAAATATAACGAAAAAAGCCACCAGGGCCAAGGCTTTTTTCATTTGCATCCCTCCTTTCTGTCAGTAGATCTTATGGCAAAAATGAATATAGCCGTAGTCAAAGCCGCGCCTACGGCCGCCTCGGCGATGGCTACGTCCGGTGCTCTCAGCAAATAAAATTGCAGTGCTAAAAGCAAACTGCTCGCCCCAAGAGCTATAGCCGCGGAGATAAGGTCTTTAAAGAAAACTACCGCTAAGGCCGTTACTATCAAACCTATCAAAACCAACAACTGGATTATCTGTATTATAGGCTCCATTCAATCCACCTCCTTTTTTTTCTGAAGATCCGCTTCTTCCAGATCGTCTCTCACCGCTTTTTTGGGCTTTATACCCATCTTGTGTGCCGCCCGCGCTATGGCATGTGCGCCGGTTGGGTTAGTTAAAAGAAGTGCCGCCAGTGCTATGAGCGTGTGGATAGCCATATTGAGAAATTTAGCTTCGTCCGTAAGAATATACTGGCGGGTGCTGTACGCTATAACGGTAAATGTGATGAAGATGGTTCCAAAAGTGGTACATTTGGTGGCCGCATGTAGTCTGGTGTAAACATCAGGGAACCTATGTAAACCTATAGTCCCCAATCCATTGAAAACAAGGGATATGAGCAAAAGTATTACGATGAACAGCATGGGAAGGGTCATCCACTTTCACCTCCTTCTAGGTACTTAGCGATGAAAAGTGTAGTGACGAACGAAAGTACGGCGTAAACTATCGCAATATCTATAAAAAGTGTCTCCCACATGGCCGCGCCTAGTGCTATCATACTACCAACCACCAGCGTGTTTATCGTATCTAAACCAACGGTTCTGTCTGCCGCCGTAGGTCCCAAAAAGATCCTGAAAGTACATATGATGATGTACACGCACAGAACAGCTATCGCACCGTAAAATAGAGTTGTAAGTTCCATCATTCCGCGAACCTCCTGATCCATCTTACAAAACTTCCCGCTATCCTTTCAGTGGGTTTATCATCCATCTTGATCCAATGTATATACAGTTCGCTTTTTTCGTCATCTACTTCAACGGTCAGAGTTCCGGGTGTAAGAGTGATAGAATTTGCCAATATAGTGATACCTAGATCTGTTTTCAGGTCGGGCTCTATTTTTACGATGCCCGGTTCTATCTTGCCAGTTATAACTCTATATGCAACGTCGATATTAGCTTTAGCCATCTCGATGAAAAGGGGTACTGAGTAAACTAAGATTATTAACCATCTTACCGGATTCAGCATCCTATAATCTTCTTTTCTACACAGTATGTGGTCCGTTAGTGCGGCCACTATAAGACTTACAGAGATCCCTATGATGATCTCTTCAAAACTCCAAATTATATGGTCCCAAGGAGCATCCTGGGCCATGGACTGACCGGCAGCTAACGTCAGGACCAAATAAGTGAATAACGCTAACAAAAATGTCGAAACAAATGCCTTACCTCTTTTCATGGTCTGCCTCCTATTATATTTTGAGAAACTGGACGAATCCAATTGTTTCTCAAGGAATCAAGGTTGATTAGAGACATATTTGTGAGGAATTAGCAGAGGTATAAAATATTTTTGTAATCGCTTCGGAGGAACCACCCCTACTTCGATCCGAGAGTTTTTAACGTGAAAACGAGCGAACTGCACTTACAAGCGACAAAATTAAATAATCGCCCCTTTCTACGAAGTCCGGTCATCATGAAAAAAGATTATACATGTACATCCTGTGGTATAACGCTTGTGGGGATGAGAAACACGGTATTCCCTTGTCCCGACTGTGGAGAAACAAATATAGGTCGATGTGAAAAATGTCGAGATCAAAGCGAAAATTACAAATGCACTGAATGTGGTTTTAGGGGGCCTTAAGATGGGTAATGTGATGCTTGTTTATAAGATAATGCCGGAAGGAACAGAAACCGACCTGGGTAAAATCAAAGAAGAGATAAAGCTCATCGTAGAAGATGAGCAAGGTGACTTTAAAGGTTCTAATGAAGAGAAAGTAGCCTTCGGTCTCAAAGCCCTCATAGCAAAGATAGTTATACCTGATGAAGGCGGTATAGTAGACAATATAGAAGAAAGGTTAAAGGAGATAGATGAAGTTCAAAGTGTGAAGGCTGAAGATATCACGCTCATCGATTGAACTCGTGTGTATCTCAGGTACCTTCCTTCCAATTTCCCAGATAATCTTTTTGTTCTTCTCTCAATTTATCTATCCGTATATCATCCGATTTTAACTTGGTGAGTGCTACTTTTTCATCTATCTCTCTAGGGATGTTATGAACACCTGGTTCAAGGTCTTCTTTTACAACATATTCTGCGGCCATCATCTGGAGTGAGAAACTCATGTCCATTATCTCCGCGGGATGACCTTGCCCTGCGGCTAGATTCACCAAACGTCCCTGGGAGAGAAGATAAAGTTTCCTCCCGTCTTTCATCTCGTATCCCCTTACGTCGTCCCTTACTCTACTGGTAGAAACCGACATATCTTTTAATTTTTGCACTGAGATCTCATTGTTAAAATGTCCCGAGTTTGCTAATATACACCCATCCTTTGCATTCTCTAATTCCTTTTCATGGACAACTCCTTTACAACCGGTAGCAGTAACGACGAAATCGGCTTTTTTTATACCTTCTTTGGCGGGCAGTACTTCAAATCCATCCATATTAGCTTCTACGGCTTTTACAGGATCCACTTCGGACACCATCACGTTTGCTCCCATCCCCTTTGCCCGAATCGCGATGCCTCTTCCACACCATCCATACCCACAGACTAGAAAGTTTTTCCCGCTCAACTGTAGGTTGGTGGCTTTCAAGATCCCCGCGATGGTGGATTGCCCCGTTCCATACCTGTTGTCAAAAAGATGTTTCATATGTGCGTCGTTTACCGACAGGACTGGAAAGCGCAGGATCCCCTCTTTTTCCATGGCCCTCAATCGGACAATCCCCGTGGTCGTTTCTTCAGCACCTCCGGCGATACCTTGGATGAGATCCTTCCTCTCAGTATGTATCAGTGATATGAGGTCACCACCGTCGTCGATTATAACATCTGGGTCGTGTTCCAAAGTCAGGTTTAGATTCTCGTAGTATTCTTCATCACTTTGCCCCCGTTTTGCGAAAACGTCCATGTCGTATTCTTTTCTCAAAGCTTCCGCCACAGAATCATCCGTTGAAAGAGGATTACAAGAAGCCATCTTTACATTTGCACCGACCTCGCGCAGTGAAAGAGCTAAAATACCGGTTTTTGCTTCGACGTGAAGCGCCATGGATATATTCTTGTTTTCAAGATCCCCTCTCTCCGATATCTCTTTTTTTACTCTTTCTATCACTTTCATGTGTTCGCGAGCCCATCCTAGTCTTTTTTTTCCTTTCTCTACTATATCGCTCAAGGTCTCACTTCCTGGGATAAGTGTTTTAGTCTATTATACATATGGTCCAACGTGTTCCTCAAATTTTTGTCGTTGTCAAGATCGTCATACATAGGTTCAAATTTCATCATGTTTGGGACTGCTCTAACCAGATTATCCACGATTGTGATATCGGCAGTTTTAGCTGTCCTAGAAAGAGGGTTCAGATCTATGGTGATAGTTTTTTTTCCCATGTCTTTTAGGGCCTTCGCTCTGTCCCCGTCCTCCAAGGGTATGAGTACCACGTCGGCTGAAAAAATTCCCTCCTCGGCACACAGTGCTCTATCGTGGTCGAGACCAGGTATCTTCGCCCCCGCTCTTTTACCATAAACTTTTTTCGCCCCATTTTTTATCAGTTTTTTTTCTATTTTTTCTATCCTCTCTTCCGTTCTATGGAATAGATTCACCTCTAACTTTGCATCCAATCTATCGGCTAAAGAGACTATGCCTGATGGAACTAAGGCGGCGACGTTTCCGTTAACGGATATGACTGGGTTTTCAGCTTCTAGCATCTCCGCTATCGCTTTTCTCTCAGCTTTTTCCGCGAACTCGATGGTTTCTTCACCGATCAAGTAGTCGAACATCTCTCCTCTGCCATGTGCGATCAGTCCTGCCTTGGAAGTGATCCCTTCTTCAACGCCGTTTACCAGCAGTTCTCTTGTCTTTAACGATAGATATCTAGGATGAGATTTTGGTAGTTTAACCATGATTATCAAGTTTCCTGAGCGGTATAATGTGTGAGGCATATAAAAACCCAATGGCGCTTTAGGTTACCTCTTCTTTGCAGGGATGAAAACATCTAAGTATAGTCAATTTTTTAAATATAGATCATGTTTTTCGAGCAACGATGCCTATAGACTCCGATCCTTTTTCGTATGGTTTTCCGGTCAGATCGCTGTAGAAGCTTTCCACTTTAAAACCATATCTTTTAAGCAGCTTAGTTATCTGTGTAAGTGTAAAATGTTTATGCCATATTCTGAAAATCCTCGTATCCCCATTCTCCCCTATTATGATGTACTGATCCAGCTTAACTTGTTCCTCCGGATAATAGAATCTTTGAGATAACTCAAGGTAGGCGGAAGGACTCCAGAAACCCCCGTCTTGCTTTACTCTCCATCTTGAAGTCTCCTGGTCCGCTTCGGGATGAGAGGGAGTTAGAACATCGAATACAAAATATCCTCCTTTTTTCAGTAGCGATCTTACTCTATCCAACATCTTGATCCGTTCTTCGTCTGAGAGTACATCGAAGTCGTAGTATATCATAAGTGCTGCATCGAACTCACCGGAGATATCGACGGATAGATAATCACCATGGATATAGTCTATGTCTCCCTGTTGTTGTTTTCTAGCATATTTAATTGATCTTTTTGAAAAGTCCACTCCAGTGATGTTCAAACCAAGTTCGCTCAGCTCCTTACAGTAAAGTCCTGGTCCACATCCAAGGTCTATGACTTTCGCTCCCATATCGAGATCTAATTCAGACACTAACCATTCACAAGATCTTCGTATAGTATCTGGGCTCCGGCTGGCCATTTCTTCGTCTGGATCCAGATGAGATTCTAACATGTGTTTGGAAATGTGCTCGTCTGTCCATAGTTCATAGTCTCCAGGCTCAAATAACGATGGTTTTTTACTCAGCTCGTTCAGTCTTTCGAGCTCGATCTTTTTGTTTTCTACTAGACTTATCATCTCAACTCAAATTTTTAAAAACAACGAACCTTTCCGCTTTAGCCTTACATATAGGACAAACAGGTGGAGGCGTCTCTCTACCTGCGAGATATCCACAAACCGTACATCTCCAAACTTTTATGGATCCTTCTTTCTCAGATAGGGGTGTTTTTTCCACTTTGTTTTTATCGTTACCAGCTTCCGCCGCCGCTTCTATGATCTCAGATGGCCGCCTTTCGGGTATCGGACCAAGTTTTGAAGGATCTTTTTTGACTTCTTCCGAAACGAAAAGACCGCAGTAGCACATACCGTATTCGTCTACATCCACGTCACGATACTCACATGGACAGATTATATCTGAGTCATAAGTTTTTAGACCGCTAGCATCCCTACATGGGCAGGAGGGATAACCATATCTTTTTTTGTTTTCCACAAGTCCCTCTATCAGATCGTCCAAAAGTTCCTCGTCCGGACAGAGGAAGTAGTCATTCTCCTCGGCGTCGTTCTTAATGTATTTCCTCATCTTCTTTTTCCTCCTCCAAGACCTCCTTTATCTTATCTTCTTTAAACCCTATTATCACTTCATCCCCTCCGTCGATGATCATAGTCGGACAACTTCTCTTTGGATTGTACTCTTCTAGTTCCTCTCTAACTTTATTTTTTTCTTCACCTTCTAAGAGATCGATATCTACATACCGAAACTCTACGTCCATGGAACGGAGTAATTTTTTTACTTTTTTACACCAAGCACATGTACTTATAGTGAACACTTTGATATCGTGATCGTCTTTTTTTCCGTTAACTATATCAATCGAATTCATAGGTCGAAGAGTGATGTCTCGGATAAAAAATTTGAGGTCGTGTCTCACCCATCTGTACGAAAAGTATATATACTACCTCTAACAACTTTATTGTTTGGCAAGCTGTAACCATGTATCTTAGGGGATGTAAGAGGGAAGTAAAGTAGAGGGGGCGTGGATAAATTTGCCAAATGGTGGTATGTATGTATGCTGAAACAAAATCTAAATCGAAGGAGAAACCTACGATAGAAAAGGTCACCGAGTGCCCGGAGTGTGGATGTAATAGAGTATCTCAGGATTATAGTAGAGGCGAGCTCGTATGCGAGTCTTGTGGATTAGTGATCGATGATCAATACATAGATCAGGGTCCAGAATGGCGCTCTTTTGACATGACACAGGAAGCAAATCGAGCGAGAACTGGTCCATCTATGTCACATATGATGCATGATAAAGGACTCTCTACACAGATAGACCCCAGCGGAAGAGATTCTAGAGGCAAGAGTCTTTCCAGCAGTAAAAGAGCCCAGATGTATCGTCTTCGAAAGTGGCAAAGAAGGAGTCGTGTTGCAGGAGCGAGGGAGAGTTCTTTAGTTTCCGCTTTCAGCGAGATCAAAAGATTGTCTTCGAGCATGGGCCTCCCTGAGCATGTTAAAGAAAGGGCCGCAACCATCTACAGAAGAGTTGTGGAAAAAAATTTGGTAAGGGGTAGAAGCATAAAGATCGTGTCTTGTGCCGTAGTATACATAGCTTGC
This sequence comes from Thermoplasmata archaeon, assembly GCA_003551675.1. Lineage (GTDB taxonomy): Archaea > Thermoplasmatota > Thermoplasmata > Halarchaeoplasmatales > Halarchaeoplasmataceae > Natronoplasma > Natronoplasma halalkaliphilum. The sequence continues at coordinate 13,453 of PUNG01000103.1, read as the reverse complement.
AGGGAGTTGGATATACCAAGAACCTTAGACGAGTTTGCAAAGGAAACCGATTACGATAGGAAAGAGATCGGCAGGACTTATCGTTTCTTAAAATGGGAGTTGAAAATGAAGTTAAAGCCGACCAAACCTCAGAAATATATACAAAAGTTCTGTAATGATCTGGGTCTTGGAGGCGACGTGAAGAGATCGGCCGATGAGATAATAAACAAAGCAGAAGAACAAGAACTCCTCTCAGGCAAAGGGCCCACGGGATTAGCGGCGGCGGCCATATATATAGCTTCGATAAAAGCCGAAGACAGGAGAACCCAGATCGAGATAGCAGATGTAGCGGATGTGACCGAAGTCACGGTAAGGAATAGGTATAAAGATCTGGTTAAAAAGTTGGAGATAGATGTCGAAGTATAGGAACTTGGTAAGGGTCAAAATCTACCTTAGATCAGCCGTATCAGATATATATCCAAGCCTAGGAAAAATAACAATATCGGGAATATTATACACCCCATAAGGTGAACTCTCCTCAATCCTGATAAGGGTGGTATGAGCCCTATGCTGGTAGAGATTATCCCTATGAAAAGACCCAGAGGGCCGGAAAGCATCAGCATCAATATCACCAGTAAAATGATGATCCCTTTAGATATTTTATCATATTCTATCTTTTTATGTATGCCCGCAAAGGTTTTTCCTAAAGAGAGAGTCAAGAGATGTGCCACCGTACCAGAAATTATAACGGAGAAAAGTAAAAGCAAGAAAAGACCCGGAACTTCAAAAATAGAACTCCACTCATTTATGTTTGCTTCGTTGAGTTCAAGGACCGCCTGCATAGCTCCGCTCCTCGCTCTTAATATTATGAACAAAGCTACAAGGGTAAAGATAGCACAAGCGGTATCTACCGCAGAAACGGCGATTATGAATTCACGTGATTTTTCATCTTGACTCTGTTTATCTGGCGTGAATAAACTGGTCACGGTTGTAGCGGCGGCAGCCGTGATTCCAGGTAACCATCCAACCAGCCCTCCTGATAGTGTTCCATTGATAACTCCTCTCATCTGGCTTTTATTGTCCAATCTTATATTCACATCCTCGATTACTTGTTCCGGTATCTTTGGTTTATCCATCAGGCTAACCAATAAGTTGGATATACCAAACAACCCGGTAAACATGGGGAATAACATCATGGACGAGGTGGGAACACCTTCTTGTTCTATAGGTGTCCAATTATAGGAGTGTATAGCTGTAGGTGTTAAAACGATAAAACCCAACAATCCACTCAAAAAGAAAAGCCCTCCTGCGGCTAATTTGGGTCTATGATCCAAAAAACTTCTCCCCTCCTGAAGTATCAAAACCAGTACAACGCTTATCAAGATGAGAGGTATCAGAGGCACTATCCTGTTATAAAGATCAACTGGGTTTCCCATGATCAAGCGTGCAGGAAGTATCAGGATCAGAGCGAGAAAAAGAGCTGCGAAACTACCCAATGAACTCGCCTTGATAGCTTCGTAACCACGTCCCTCAAGTAACATTCGGTGAGCGGGAAGTACCGATAAGGCGGTTTCACCTTCAGGTGCACCAAAATAAGTAGCGGGGATGAAGTTAAGGAATGTATGGGTGATCATGCATCCAATTACTAACATAGATATGAGCAGGAGTAATTCAGAAGTAGTAGGACCGAATCCAGAGAGGAGTCTAGATCCGAACAACATGATGGTGCTCAAAGAACTAATTATCATAAAAGAGATCGTATTCACGTGTATACCTGGTATAAGACCGGTAATTATACCCAAACAGATGCCTATGAATGTAAACAAAAAAGCAAGTAGCAATAAGGATACGGGAGACATATTCAGACCTACTTTCTTCAAGAGCGATATTGACGAACTATTCCCACTCTATAGTACCAGGGGGTTTGTTGGTGATGTCGTAAACCACTCTGTTCACTTCGTTCTTCATCTTATTGGTGATCCTTGTCGATATCCTGTCAAGTACGTCCAAAGGTATCTTGCTGAAATTAGCTGTCATGGCGTCGGTGGAATAGACCGCTCGTATGGCTACCGTGTGTCCGTAAGCTCTTTTATCGCCGTGGACACCTACGGTTTTGACGGGTAAGAGTACAGCAAAGTATTGCCAAGGCCTATCGAGCTCTCCATTTTCAACCGCTTTACCGATCTCATCCTCCACGATATAGCAAGCTTCCCTAACTACTTCTGTCCTTTCAGGGGTTGCTTCTCCCATCACTCTTATGGCGAGCCCGGGTCCTGGGAAAGGTTGTTTTTCCGCGGTTTCAAGTCCCAGCTCTCTTGCGACCTCCCTCACTTCATCTTTGTAAAGATCGTAAAGAGGCTCGATCAAGTCGAGTCCCATCTCTTCGGGTAGTCCTCCTACGTTATGATGGGATTTTATAGTGTCCCTATTTTCACCCCCGCTCTCTATCCAATCAGGAGCTATCGTTCCCTGGACGAGATAATCCGCGTCAAATTTTTCGGCCTCCCTCTCAAATACATCTATGAATTTGTTTCCTATTATCTTTCGTTTTTCTTCGGGGTCATTTATACCTTTCATCGCTTCATAGAATTCTTCCCTTGCATCTATAATGCGGTGATTGATCCCCATGGTCTCAAAGACCGAGGAAATATTCTCTGTCTCATTCTTTCTCATGTACCCTGTATCTACATAGATGGCTAAAAGGTCATCATTTAGAGCCTTGCCTGCGATGACCGCTGCCACAGTACTATCTACGCCGCCGCTGCATCCTACTACGGCTCTACCTTCGATTCCTTCTATCTCCTTTATCTTTTCATCTATAAATTTTTTTGAATCCATCTTATCCCTTCACTATAGACTTTCTACTTCTTCAGCATCTTTGTAAACCTTCTCCTTCCTCTCCTGTCGGTACCTTTCAAGTTTTTTCTTTATCTCATCGTCATGGACGGCTAGTATCTCTGCGGCCAACAGAGCCGCGTTGTCACCTCTATTGAGACCTACGGTGGCAACTGGAATCCCTGGCGGCATCTGAACTATGGATAACAACGAGTCTAAATCCATCCTTCCCGCTACTGGGACACCGATCACTGGTTTGATCGTGTGTGCTGCTATGACACCCGGTAAAGCCGCCGCTAGTCCCGCTACCGCTATGAAAACATCGGCACCTTCACATAACTCTTTAGTCCTCTCGGGAGTTCTATGTGCGGAGGAAACCGTCATCTCATGATCTATATCTAGCTTCTCTAAAATATTTACAGCTTTTTTACCCACTTTTAGATCGCTTTTGCTTCCTAGTATTATCTTCACTTTCATAAATGGGTGAAAAAGAGGATGGAAATAGTTTTTTCGGCGATCCTAGGTTTTCATTATAGCTACGAGGAATATAGCTATGGCGATCACCGCGCCTACTACGAATGCCCCAACATAGAACAGACCGGCTTTTATAATCTCTCCAAAACCAGTATCCCCGAATATTTCTTCTGAGTGTGCTATGTATGTTCCGACCCAGAATAGTGCTCCAACGACGATCAATGAAAGACCGACTCTTCTGCTCTTACCTCTACCGAAGTAGGCTGTAAATACACCTGATAAGAGCATCCCCAAGCCTAACGTAAGCAAGATGACCGTTAAGAATTCATACATTCCTAGATTCATTTTTATTCCTCCTAAAATTCTATACCTGTCAAAGTTTTAGTGTCTTCTACACCTTCGATGGATCTGATGTTGTCAACGACAGCCTGTCCTAGATTGTTGAAGTTCTCTGCCTGAAGTTTTACTATCAGGTCGTATTCACCGAACAGAGAATGGACTTCTGTTACTTCGTCTATATCTTTTACTATATTGTAAACATCTCTTTCCGCAGCCGGCGCTGTTTTTATTAAGACGAAACCTATTGCCAAGATTACACCTATTGCCTGTAATCATTAGAACAATATAAATATTTTGGATTATACCCTCGATGTTTTGGTGCGCTCACAAGACAAACAATTCTTCTTTTTTTGCATCGGTCAGAAGCCTAAATCCGTCTTCCGTAACCACTATATCGTCTTCGATCCTGACACCACCATAGCCTGATATATATATGCCTGGCTCAACTGTAAATACCATCCCCGGTTCCAAAACGATGTCCAAGTTCGGCGAAAGACCAGAGCCGTCATGGGTTGAGAGACCTATACTGTGCCCCAATCCATGTATGAACATTCCTTGGAATTCAGTACTGTCGATCACGTCCTTTGCGGCGTTGTGTACCTCTTTTCCTTCGACGCCTGGTTTTATCATTTTGAGAGATTCCTCCTGAGCCTTCAAAACGGTTTCATACATCTTTTTTTGCCTATGAGAGGCCTCTCCCACGACGTAGGTCCTTGTGATATCGGAACGATATTGTTTGTAAAGAGCTCCAAAGTCAAGTAAGACGAAATCACCGTTCTCTACCTTCCTTTTCCCTGAAGTGTAGTGCGGCTCGGCCGTGTTCGGACCCGAGGATGAAATTATCTCAAACGCCTCTCCGTTAGCTCCTTTTTTCCTCATCAAATAAGAGATTTCGGCTGCTATCTCGTACTCCCTAATACCGATTTCGATCATATCAGTCATCTTCTCGGCAACATCAGACGCTATAGTTCCAGCTTTATCTAACAGTTCTATTTCTTTCTCGTCCTTTCTGTTTCTAGCTTCTACGATGGCGTTCGAAATATCTTTAATTTCAGAGTCGGTGGAGTCCTTTATAGTCATGAATCCTTTGTGAGTCAGTTCTGAGGCGTTGATACCTATATTATCGAGTCCGCCTACTTTATTTTCAAGCCATCCTTCCAGATCGTCCTTACTTTCCATGGTCTCCATGGGTATATCAGATTTTTTTGCACTATCGGCTTCCAATTTACTGATAAGCATCTCAGCGGAGTGATCAGGATATAAAACAAGGACACAGTTCTCAAAGAGTCCATTGGTTAGACCAGTGGCGTAAAAAAACGTTTTGTCTAGGTGAGGTTCGATGGAATTGTAGATGATTATCGCATCGAGTTCTTCCTCTACGTGGTCGTAGATATTTTTTATTCTTGATTTCATACTCCTCCATGAAGGGATGGTTATTTAATTTTGACTACTCTTGTCCCGGCTATGTAGTCTCCTATCCTCTTTTGCTCCGGGCTTTTCAGCATCAGTAAGATGCTCACCGCATAGAATACCAGCAACATGTCTGCGTATCTGCCGGAGTTTCTCGCAGCGCTTTGGATAAAAGACATACGATGGATATCATCGTCAAAAACTCTCAACCCGAAAACTGACTTTCCCAAAGTTGTACCAAAGTACCATTCAAATATGGTGAAATACAAAAATTGGATGGATATTGCAAGAGAGACGATAGCGAGCATTATAGGCATTGTGAACAGTTCAGACGGATCACCGGTCATGGTTTCATATGCGAACATAAAAAACAAAAGAATGAAAGGGGTCCCTAGTAATATCAGATCTATCACGTAAGCTAATATCCTCCTGAATAGGGCCGAGTAAAAGTCGTTCACACTTTTTCTTATCCTTTCTCTTAAAAGCATCCCTGTTAGAAAATTCTTCCTAGCTTCTCCATAGTGAGACGCATTTTTTCCTCTATTTTTTGCCAAGGTAAGATAATCTCTTACGGCATATCTACTGAAACCCAACCCATAAAGGATGGATGTCGTGCTGATAGGGCCGGATGTAAATTTAACTCCCTTCTTTTTCAATAGTTTAGAGGCCTTTTTCACCTCTTCAATAACGCCCTCAAATGCGAGTTCGCTGCTCCTCATGTAATTTCCATCATTTAGATGATTTCGCGCCTGTTCTAATAGATCATCTGAAGGTGTTATCGGATGCCGACGATAATAGAAAAAGACTAGAGGAACAGAGGCGATAAGGCCGGAAAGATAGACCATATCCATGGCACCGGCACCACCGAAGGAACCTAATACACCCATATCCAAAAGTTCCGGTATTCTTAGTATGTCTGCTCCTACAAGATTGCCCAATACCGCTATGGTATAGGCGTAAGGGATGGAGAAGAATTCTTTGTCGTCGCTCATCATCCCTAATATGACAGCCATGGCCAACGCACCGAAAGAGGGTACGAAGAACCATGGAAAATCCGCTACGATGCCTAAATCCGGCTCTATCCTGGTGATCATATATGCAGCCACGGATACCAGGGCCGTACCTACGGCCACTAAAATCAGGTTCAACTTTTTTTTATATATCAAACTCCCACAGACGATCACAGGTATCAAAGCTCCTCCTAGATTTATGTTTAACAACGATCTACCAGTGATTATGATGGGTATATCCGCAACGAGTCCGAAAAGAGAACCAACGATTATTATCCCTATCTCTGGTTTGCCAAAACCAGCCTTTCTCATATAATCTTTTTTATTGAGATAGGCGATAAGCAGAGAGAGTGAAAGGAGTGGCAATAAAACCAGATTAGAGGCGATACCAAACAAGGCCTGATAATCCAAGTATATCGACCTTTACCTGATTGTATCTAACGAGAAAGACCCCATGTTTATACCGCTTTTACTGTGAGAGTATTCGATCCAATCTCTTGTTTGTACGTCCCCCAATCCGTCCACTCGTAGATGATTTTTCAGCTGCTCTACTTTGAATTCTATCTCTCCGTTCATTATGTGACCTAACATGGATATGTCCTGCTCGCTGTGCATCCCTTTCTCGAGAGTATATAATGAGACCGCTTTATCCCTCTTTCTTCTTCCTGCAAAGGGCTGTAGGATCCTAAAAGTGGTTTCAGTATCAAGATAAGCGATTATAGTGGAGACCGATTCAAAGGCCATCCTATAATAACGATGTTTTTTGTTGATCCTATCCGCAAATTCATCTACGGCTTCCGTGACGGCCTTGAAGTCAGATTGATCTTCTATGTATTTGACATAATTCTTTTCTTTTTCTGACTTTTTTATCTCCCCCATGCTCACCGAATATGCATCCACATAAAATACTAAGTCCCTATATTCATACTCTTCGTAGGTGGGTAACACGAACTTCATCTCCTCCCTCACCTCATCTATGGTCTTATCGGTCATGACCCAGATGACTGGAACCCCCTTCTCTAGACCTTCTGCCACGAATGAATTTATCAACACCTCTTTTCCAACATGGGGCGGACCATAAACGGAAACGTTTGAACCTAAAGGTATGCCTCCCAGTAGTAGATCGTCCAATCGTCCCGTTCCCGTTTTACATTTTTCTTGCTCTATCTCTCTGAGGATTTCTTCTTGTCTTTCTTCTAGTTCTTCGTCCAAAAGATCCTCTTGTCGAGCCTTTATCTCTTTTTCTTTCTGGTCAATATATCGTGATTTTGCTTTCAGATCTTGTTCTTTCTTTGATATTTCTTGCTTCAACTCTTCGAGCTCCCTTTTTCTTTCCTGCTCGCTCTTCCCTCCTATATCTTTCTTCATAGCTTCTAATTTTTGTCTTTCTTTCCTTATTAGTTGTTCTCTGTGATGAAGGTCTTCCTCTCTTTTGTTCAATTCTTTTTCTTTATGGCTGACTTGTTTTTTTAGTTCTTTGATTTTTTCGTTCTTGAGGGCTAGTTCGCTTTTCAAATCTCCTATCTCACTTTCATCTTTAACCTGAGTCCCTCCTTTTAGATCTTTTTTCTGAGCTTGTATATTCTTAATCATGTTCTTCAATTTTTCGTTCTGCCGTTTCAGAGCTTTCAACTTTTTATCGTCTACCTTGATACCCTCACCTGCCGAGGGCGCTTTTTCTTTTTGTTGTGACTTTAGATATTTTACCATGGCAACGCTGCCCTGCTTAATCTCCTCTATTTCTTCCTTCAGTTCTTCTTTTTCCTCTTTTAGGCTTTCTATTTTTTCTTCTTTAAGCCGCAACTCTGAATTCAACTCACTATTTTCTTCTATTATCTCCTGGGGATCGAAGTCGTCTCTCTCGATCTTAGATATACACGTTTCAAACCTTTCTTTCAGGTTCTCTATTTCTTTAGTTTTATCATCCAATTCCTTCTCTTTTTTCTCTACTTTTTTCTTTTTTTCTTCGAGTTCTTCTTTCAATTCTTTTCTTTCCTCTTCAAAACTCTCTTCTCCCAGCCATTCGGAGAAAGAATCTTCATCACCTGTCAACCAAGACTTCAAAGTATCAAAGTCTTTATCATCTTGTTCACTTTCAGGTTGGATCGGTGTTTTTGATTCTTTTATTTCTTCCTCTAGTATGCCTCCGATATCTTTATCACTCTCACCAGTCAACCATTGAGCAAGTTCATCCTCATCTCCTTTTGTAGGGTTTCCCTGATCTTCTCCTTCCCCATTAAGTTCCTTTACTTGGTTTTTTATCTCTTCAGCTTTTTGTTCATCAATACCTCTTACCGCCATGATGTCCTCTAGCTTCGCTTGATCTATGTCTTTTAGATCCTTAAAACCTTCATTCATCAATCCCTTGATCATGGCTTTAGTTATTCCTTCGATCTCGGCTAAGTCCTCTATCGAAGACTTTTCCGATCGTGGCATGGGCTCACCTAATGGGTCGTCTGTAGCCTTAGACTTTTCTGATGGAGTACCTCGAGAATCACCTACCATTTTTGACACGTACCCAAATTTTTTTCGTGATAGAGGGATGTATAGAGGACGATTGTTGATCAATTATAAAGTTTTTATTATCGTCCCATTCTATCTACGGTCAAGGTATTCATACCTTTATCAGACGGTATCATTTGTACTCATGCTATTTAAAACCTTCCCTCAAATATGACTGGCTCCACTTGTAACCATTGCAAGAATACCATTATACGAGGCCAAAGTGTGTTGAAATCATAAAAACTCTTTTAAGTAAGAGCGTCATATGGCAAAGAGTTGAAAATAGAAGTGGAATAGGTGTAAACATGTCCGACCAAGATGAAGAGATCATCACACTAGCACATGGGGCCGGTGGAACAAAGATGGATGAGTTGATATCTGGATCTATTTTACCCTCTTTGACGAATGACTCAGGAGAGATACCTTTGTCTGATCTTGACGATTCATCCATAATTCATGACATAATTTTTACCACCGACAGTCATACTGTGAAACCCATTTTCTTCCCGGGGGGCGATCTGGGCAGTTTAGCTATTTCGGGGACCATAAACGATCTTCTAGCATTAGGAGGCGAGCCCCTTGCACTTTCTTTAGCTATAGTGATGCCTGAAGGATTACTGATAAAAGACTTAAAAAGACTGTTGACCAGTGTCTCTAACGTCTCGGAAAAAGAAAAGATACCTGTTACCACCGGTGATACTAAAGTTGTTGGAAAGGGTGATATAGATGAACCTATATTTACAACATCAGGCATCGCAAAAAGACACCCTTTTATGGACGACAATATGGAATTGGCCGGAGGTAGAAATACCAGATGGCTATCCGACAATAACTTGAACGTAGGAGACAAAATAATAGTTACGGGAAGTGTAGGTGACCATGGGATAACGATTTTGTCTGAAAGAGAAGGGTACGGCTTTAGTGGTAGTATCAAAAGCGATGTTAGCTCATTAGTAAGCTTGATGGAACAGGCTTTGAGCGTTGGAGGTGTAGCATCTGTTAAAGACCCTACTAGAGGTGGACTGGCTAATACATTGAATGAATGGGCGAACAAATCCTCTGTCGGTATAGAGATCATAGAAAAAAAAGTGCCCATAAAAGAGTGGGTGAGTTCGGCCAGCGAGATGTTGGGGATCGATCCTCTTACCATCGGAAACGAAGGTAAATTTGTGATGGCCGTACATCCCTCCAGAGCCGAAGCCGTATTGAAAGCCATAAAAGATACTGACCATGGAAAAGACGCTGCGATCATAGGCGAGGTCAAAGAGAATTTAGAAGGGGTTGTTCTGAACACGGAGGTAGGGGGTAAAAGAATTTTGGAGATGCCCGTGGGTGATCCTGTACCTAGAATCTGTTAGAGTCCAACCATGTTTTTTTGATCAAAAAAGAGACTACGACCACCAAGGGCGTAAGTAATATTATCCAATTCAAGATAGACTGGAAACTCATCGAGCTGGATTCCTCAACTACGATCTCTACAACGGTGGTGTCCTTGTTCCCACCTACATCTTCCACATAAAGCTTTATTTCGTGTACACCCGGTCTGTCGAATGTGATCTGGATCTCTTTCCCTGTTCGGTCGTAGGTTCCATCCCCGTTAATATCCCATAGGTATTTAACTATTTCATGGTCGTCCCAGCTGTTCTCTCCGCTCAGAGTCACTTCCGAGCCGAGACACACCCTTCTTTCGGACCCCGCATCTGCTATGGGTTTGATGTTATCTGTCCAATCCCATAAGAATACGTTGGAGTAGTATTCTCCTATATCTTGATTTTCGATGATCACACCCACCTCTCTATTTTGGAGAGCTGAATTTGCGTTCCAATTGATGGAGGAGATCATGACTTGTTCCTCGTCCACTACTACACCTTTATTGTGTATCTTTAAAAGATCTTTATAAGGAGAGAGTAATCTAGCTTGTAAAGAAACATCTTTTTCTTCCGCGAAGTCGTTTAACTCTTGAACCATCAAGTCGTTTTCACCCCCGTACTCTTCCATCTGGTACCAAGTAGAATCTAAAAGAACTTTCACTTCTACACCCCTCAATGCGGCATCTTTTAGAGCGGTAACGTATGGATTTTCTTTATCAGACCAATGGTGGATGTACGCTTGTTGCACGTATATGGATTCCTCTGCAGATTCTACCATGCCGATTATCGTATCACAAGACATACTGGTATCCGGTGAAAGAAGCGGTTTCACTTTGAACTCCCCGCTGAACCTATTCTCATGGAATCGAAGGTCATAGTGATCTTCATAGGTATCGATCTCCGGACGCTCTTTGTTTTCTTTTGAGTCGTATTCTTCGCTGAAGTACCAATCACTCCTGTATACATTCAAAAAATAATCAGCCACTCTTTCTTCTTCCAATACAACGCCCCATCCTCTGTTGCCTGACGTGTCTAAAGGATGTCCTGTGTTACCAAAGTTTTCAGAAGTTATCAACACCGATTCGTTGTCTCTGATCATGTATTTACAATGGAAAAAGTTGTAAGGAGTATAATTTTCATTTCCCATGGTCCTCACTTTTGCACCGCTCTGTTCTAGAAGTGATAGTGTATAATGCATATCATCGGGTATTCCGCCTACGGGTACCCCTTCCGCCAAGACCTTGACGCCTACGCCCCTATGAGAAACGTTTGCTATCTTTTCAGCTATAACTACGCTAGTTAGATGATAGATGCCTAGATACAAAGAGCATTCTGATTCGTTTATGAACCTTAGTAATGCATCTAACGAAGAGTCGGGAGCCACATAGGCTTGAGCATAGCCCTGGTATTCGATTTCCTCCGTTTCAAAATCCGAATGACCCACCATCCACCTTCTCTCAGAGACCCAATTTTCTTTGTCAAGACCTTCTTGGTTACGTTCCTGTCTCTTTGCGTATTCGCCTCTCCAATGCCTCTCGACCCATTTACCGTTCCATAGTACGCCATCTTCTCCGTCGCCGTAGTAAAAAGAATCTATAGGTTCTTCATTTTTTTCTATTATTATTTTTCCGTTGTTATCTGGAAGGTCAAAATCACCTTCTATTATCATCTCGCTCTCATTGGACCATACAATATCTGGCTTCCGGTTCCAAACCTCTTCGTATCCATGATCTTTAGCTATCACTAAGTTCTCTCCAGGGTATAAAAAAATGTCATATAGTGTTAAGTAACCATCAGTGCTTCTAACAGATATATTTCCCAAAAATACTTTTTCATCCATATTTTCGATGGTAAAAAATTCACAACCAGGACCTGTATTGTAATATACCTCCGTTATCTTCAAATCAGGATTATTCTGAACTCTGGTTTCAATCTGGTTTTCCGCCGTTTCGACACTGATACTGAACGGTATGACGATAATCAGCGATACCAACAAAGTCAGAAGGACTTTTTTCATGCAGAGGCATATTTAACCTCATATTAAAATTTATACTAAACTAAACTTTCATGTAGGTGTAATTCTTAAATAATATGCAGTGATAAATGGCGCAGAAAACCCCAAATAGGATATTAGTAGATTTATATCTACAGAAACTCCAAAAAATCATTCCATATGCCGAGGTAGCTAAGTCTGGCCCAAGGCGGTGGCCTCGAGAGCCATTGGTGCTTTGCACCACAGGAGTTCGAATCTCCTCCTCGGCGTTCGTTCCTATGTCACTCACGCCTTCAGATGAGATTCGAAAACTGTTCAGAATGTTAACACATTCTAAACGCTCATAAACTAAGTTTATTCCCTGTGATGAACAAGTTCCCCACGCTCACAAATCAAAGATTTATTCGTCTCCTCCTCGGCGCTTTCATTTACTTTTGAGCGAAGCGAAAAAGTTTGAAAGTAAGTGGAATCTTTGATTCCACGAAATCATCATTATTTTTCGAACGGAGTAAGAAAAATTGATTAAAGGATGAATCTGTGATTCATACGCACTTCTAACATTACTGAACGAAGGTGAGGTAATTTTATAGTGGAAGATCCACTCATAAATTCGCTCACTTCTCGTCTACAATATTTTCATGCAGTGCGAGTAGATTTGAAGGCGAGAGAAGCTGTGCTTCTTATGCGTTTTTAAATTGCAAGCAGGACCTGTTACTCCTACGAACTTAACATATTTCCCTGAAGGTAGCAGAAGAGCTCGTGGGAGATCAACTTGTCGAAAAGATAAAAAGATTTAACAAAAATCAAGCCTTTGAATCTATAATTCCAACAAGAGATGATGGTCATGGATGAAAAAATAATAGAAAAGCTGAAGGATGCCTGGAAAGAGCATATGAAAACAGGGAATACGGTAAACGAGGTGATAAGAGGAGTGAACGTAAATATTTCGATACAGGATTTTCCAAAACTTGAATCTCCCTTTGTCAGAAAATTTAAGACTATAAACGGTGAAAAAAAATACGTAGTGACTCCAGAAGTTCAAGATGGTTACCAGTGGGTACTTGAAGATGACGACGTTATAGCTACTGAAAAGTTGAACGGTAGTAACGTGAGCATCGTTGTCGAGGATGATGAAATCGTAGACGTTTTCAACAGACAAAATAGGATAAAACCGATACACAAGAATCGATGGAATCTTTGTGTGGTGGAGGGCATACACCACTCTCTTAAAAGGGGATATTTAGATATTGACCATCTGGAGGATGGTATGCATTACGGAGAACTCGTAGGCCCAAAGATGGGATCGAGAGACTCCTGTGATCCTTATGATATGGACGTGCATGTGTGGTTACCTTTTGAAACGTACTGCAAAGAAAAACTGAGTTACAACTCATGGGGAAAATACGATAAGACATTCGATTCTAGGGTGTAGAATGCTTGCAAGGTTATAAGTTTTATGTGGGTTGGAACGAGGGGTTTTTAAACCCCGTTTCCATTACCCACATGTTTCAAATGCAAAGAAGAAAAGCACCTATCAGATA
>PUNG01000086.1 GCA_003551675.1 Thermoplasmata archaeon | reverse complement strand
TTTCCTCCGGTATCAATTCTATCACTATCTTCTTTTTGGCGAGCTTCCACACCTTCTCAGGAGCACCTCCGCCTTCTTCACGATATTCCGAAACGGTGATGATCCCACCTTTCTTCAACTCTGAAAGGTGGTAATACAGATTGGATGAAGTCAAATCCTCTCCCATGGAGTCCAGTTCCTCGCTGATCTCTTTTGTGCTCTTCTCCCCATGGCCGATTATATCTATCATCTTCCACCTGGTGGGGCAGTGCAGTGCCTTGATGTACTTGTTGGGTATCGCCCCCTTTCTTTTCGAGCATCCTTCCTTCATATTATCTTCCTCTTTGTTTTTCATATAGTTCTTTATAGATATCGTTCCTTTCCAGCAACTCCTCATGGCTGCCGGTGTCTATCAATAGTCCTTCTTTCAGCAAGCCGATCCGATCAGCTTTGTTTAGGGTAGCAAATCGATGCGCGATCATCAAAACCGTGCGTCCCTGGAACAATTTGTCCATTGCATCCTGTATGAGCACCTCTGTGTATGCATCCACACTGGAAGTTGCCTCATCGAGGATCAGTATCTTGGGGTCGGCCAGCATGGCTCTGGCGAAGGATACCAGTTGTTTTTGGCCTCCGGATAGTTTGACCCCTTCCTCTCCAACCCTGGTTTCATAACCTTGGGGCAGGTTTTTGATGAAATCATGGGCATGTACTTCTTTTGCAACATCGACTATCTCTTCGTCCGTGGCATCGGGTCTGCCGAAACGTATGTTTTCTTTTATGGAGGTGTCGAACAGGAATATATTCTGTGGGACGACAGATATGATCTTCCTGAGACCCTTCTTTGGATATCTTCTCAGATCCACACCATCTATAGTTATGGCTCCTTTGTCCACATCGTAGAGCCTGGTCAATATGTTGACCAGGGTGGTTTTCCCGGCACCCGTCTGTCCCACCAGCGCAAAGATCTCACCCGAGTAGATGTCTAAATTCAGGCCATCGATGATCATATCATCATCGTAACCAAAAGTGACGTCATCGAATCTGATCTCTCCCTGGATCTTTTCAGGCATATGTGGTTCTTTCGGTTCATGGATGGGACTTTCTACATCCATATATTCGTATATCCTATCCAAAGAGGCTCCCGCTGATTGGTAGGTGTTGTAAACCTGACTCATATCTGCTAGAGGTCCGAAAAACCGGCGGACATATTCCATGAATGCGATGAGAACGCCCAGACTCACTACACCCTGAACGACTCCCCATCCCCCGAATCCAAGTACAAGCGCCTCTCCGAACACTTTACTCAACGTCATCACGGGGAACAGGAGGGAGAAATACATGGCGGCCTTAAGATTGGCTTTTAGATTCTTCCAACTCAACTTGCTGAACTTACCTGTGTTTATATTTTCACGGTTCAACGCCTGGACCAATCTGATACCTGACAAGTTCTGCTCTACATCTGCGTTCAACTCGGCCAACCTCTCCCGGACATCCCGATAAGCCAACCGCATCTTTTTGCCCAGGTAATAAACAATAAAGAAGATGAAAGGTATGGTGATGAAGCTCACCAACGCAAGCTGGACGTTCAGATACAGCATGATAACAACGATCCCGATCATGACGAAAATATCGCTCAAAAGGTGTACGAAACCAGTGGAAACAAGGTCGGATAGAGCATTAACGTCGTGTGTGACCCGGGCCATCATATCACCTGTGCTGCGTTCGTTGTAGAACTGTATCGGTAGGTCCTGAAGATGCTCATAAAGATCTTCTCTGATATCGCCGACTATGGTGTGGCCTATCCAGTTCGAAAGATATGTCTGGAAGTACGAAAAAAGCCAGTAAGCTCCGTAGGCTCCTACCATCAAGGCGAATATCAGGGTCAGCCCCTCAATATCTCCAGCCATGATGTATTCATCAATTGCTATCTTTATCAAGAATGGCCCTGCCAGACTGGCAAGGGTCATCACGATCATAGACACTATAGCTAAAAATAGTTTGAGTTTATGCCGTTTCAGATATTTGAACAGAAATTTGAGTGCCCTTTTATCCATCTGTTTGAGTGAGAAATCTTCCTCTTCACCCGAAGAGATCCTTCTTCCGAATCCCCCTCTCATCCGGATCTACCTCCTTCATCTTTCAATACATGCTGATATATCTTCCTATAGAAACCGTCCTCTTTTTGTAAAAGTTCGTGGTGATCTCCACACTCTACTATCTCACCGTCCTTAAGCACCAGTATCTTATCTGCATTCTGTACCGTCCATAGTCGATGAGCTATAACGAAGGTGGTCCGATCCTTTATTACATCTTTCATCGCCTCCTGCATCCTGTCTTCAGTTTCAACGTCAACACTGGAGGTCGGTTCGTCGAGTATGAGGAGTCCGGGGTCGGTCAGTAAGACACGTGCCATGGCGAGCCTTTGTCTCTGCCCTCCGGATATGTCAACACCCCTCTCCCCGATAGGTGTTTCATACCCTAAAGGTAATGACTCGATGAAATCGTGGATCTGTGCGATCTTAGCACATTTGATTATCTCTTCCATAGATGCATCCTCTCTTCCGTAGGAAATGTTCTCTCTGATAGAAGCACCGAATAGGAAAGTATGCTGGAGTACTATGCCTACTTGTTTTCTAAGGCTGTCGACGGTCACATTTTTTATGTCGTGTTCGTCGATCAGTATAGACCCTTCATCGGGGTCGTAAAATCTAGGTAAAAGATGTAACAGGGTACTTTTTCCAGACCCTGTAGGACCGACGACAGCCACAGTCTCACCGGGCTCAACCTTTATGTCTATATCTTTCAACACCTTTTTACCACCCTTGTATGAAAAACTCACACCCCGGTATTCTACACTCCCCTTCACAGGTGGTAATTCATGAGCGTTTGGAGCATCCTTCACATCCGGGTTCATGTCCATGACGTCGAATATCCTTTCCGAGGCGGCGGCAGCTTGACTGCTAAGGTTGATCATCATCCCTGTCTGTCTCACGGGACGGGTCAGCATCGCGATATAACTGATAAAACCCGCCAACATCCCTAACGATATCGTCCCTTGGATGACTAATCTCCCACCATACCACACCACCAAAGCGGTGCTCAGACCGATCAAAAAGTGAACGTAGGGCATCCAAAGTGCGGATACTTTGGCGGCTTCTATGTTGATCCCGACGTAATCCCGATTCTGCTTGTTGAACCTTTCCTTCTGCTGTTCTTCCCTCCCGAAGAGCTTGATCACCTCGATACCGACGAAGTTTTCCTGGACCATCTCGGTCAACTTGGCAAATCTCTTCCTCACTTTTCGAAACATGGGTCTGACCCTGGAAGAGTACATATACATGCCGAATACCATGAGAGGGAGGAGCATGACGTACAGTAGTCCCAAACGGTAGTCCCAGTAAATCATTATTATCAGTATGCCTATTATGGTCAATATGTTCTCGGTCACGAAGGAACTCACCCTCCCGAGAAAATGGCGGAGAGTATCAGTATCCGTGGTTATCCTGGCCATCAGGTCTCCAGTCCTGGCTTCGTCGTAGAAAGAGAAAGACAATCTATTCATATGTTCATACAAATTGACCCTGATATCGTGGATTATACTCTGAGCTATCAATTCAGAGGAATAGCTTTTCACGAAATCGAAAAACCCTTTTAACAGAGCGGTAGCCACCATGGCCACTGCGATGATCCATAGACTATCGATGTTTCCAGGGATTATCATGTTGTCGATACCATACCTTATCAACCAGGGAGGGATCAGTCCCAACGTCGTAGATATGATCACTGCGATCATCACACCAGCTATCTTCAACCGGTGTTTTTTTGCGTATCTTACCAACCTCAAAAGATTGGGTAGCATGGGCGCTTGGGGCGGCTTTCCCATTCCTTTTTCGGGACCTTTTTTCATAGTGTAAACCGTTATATTACAGTATTTTACTAGAATATTATAGTGATATTTTAACATTAGGGTCCTTCTTTCAATAAATTTAGATATGTATGGAAACATCCATCAAGATCTTTTCAAGCAGTGTATTTGAACCAGTGATATCGATACATCCTGATGATATCGCAGGTTGTTCACAACATTTCAAAGGTAAAAAAGAAGCCAGACCTGTCGAACATCTCTTGGAATCTATCCTTATCCTGTTCTTCCAAGTCATGTAGTAGATGAGCGAGCTGGGAGAGCTTCCTTGTCTCTCTCATGCGGATGTGATTCCCCTTGACGCTTACCTCTTCAAAACCATAGAAAAATGAGCGTTTCACTTTGGTACTCACAGCTGGCTTTATAGACTTTGATCAACTGAACTATCGATGCCTAGAAAACGTAGAGTACGACGCAAAGGAAAATCCTTACTGATATGGTCACGCCTCGTCTGAATACAGCTTTTTTATCAATATCTTCTTTTTTTCGGAAAAGCCTTGTTTATCATAAAAATCTACTGCCCGATTATTCTCGGACAGGACTTCCAATCGGATTATATCTACTCCATTTTTCAGCGCATCTTCCTTCTCATTTTTCATTAGAGCGCTTCCTATCCCTTCACCGAAGTGGTCAGGATGGATCGCTAGAGTCAAGATATCTCTAATTTTTTTGGAAGTTACCACCCCTTCATAGGTGGTTGAATGTAGAAATCCTATCAAAGTCTCTTCGTTTTGGGATACGGGCTTCACCGCTAACGTTATCTTGTCGTTCATGAATCTATCCTGTAGAAATTTCTTTAGCGATTTATCATCATAACTGATACCTGCTTCATTCCAAACAGGCCCCATCGATTTCTTTTTAAGCTCCAATATCGCATCTATATCCTCGGTATCGGCTCGTCGGATCTTCACTTTCACAAACATATAAAAACGCAGTTGATATTAGGTCTTCGGGTCAATCCATACTTGATCTAAAAAAATCAATCCATTTATAAAGCACCTACAATATCACCGTATATGGATAAAGAGATCATCCCCTCTATCTCTCTTATAAACGGAAAACCGGTTGTAGTCAAAAACGAAAGATACGAACCCTACATGGTAAACGGAGAAGAATTGGACCTGTGGGACATTCTAGGACAACTGAAAGGCTACGATAAAGTTCACCTGCTGGATATAGATGGTATCGAGTTCAATAAACCACAAACAGATGCCATAAGAAAGGTCAGCAGTAGAAGGGAAGTGTGGGCCGATGTGGGGGCTAGAGATCCTGAGGGGGTCACCGATTCTTTCATCGCTGGAGCAAATAGAACTATCATCTCAACCAAAACGATACGATCAAAAAAAAGTATAATGGGATCCGTTGAACTTAGTGATCAATTGATCCTATCCATAGACTATAAAGAAGGGGTTATCTCTCCTTCAAAAAATATAAGAAATATGGGGGTCAACGGTATCGCTGAATTCGCCTTAGACCAGGGAGTAGATAAGATCATTTTCTCCAGTCTATCCAATGAACGATTCGAAGAAAGAAATATAAGGTCCCTTCCCCATGGTGATTTTGATTTATTTGTAGGAGGAGCAACGCTGAACAGGGCCAAATATATAAAACATGAAAATCTTAAAGGTTTCATCCTATCGCTAAGGGAGGCGATAAAATATCAGAGGAGTTAAAAAAAGTGTTAGCTTTCCTTTTCAAAAAAGAGGGAGGAAAGATAGACAAAGAGGACTTCATTTACTCTCAATCCGCAGACTTAGATTGGTATCCCTCGAAATATGCTCGACGAGTATTGGAAAGGGCACAGGAACTAAGTCTAGTCGATGTAAAAGATGATCTAGTTATAGCTAGATTTGATTTTGAAAGTGTAGATATTCCCATGGGTTTTGAACCTTCCACAGACATATTAAAAGAGAAAAAAAAAGACCTTTTCCCTGAGTTGTTAGATAAAGTTGTAGAAAAAAGTGATCTCTCCAAGCAGGAAATCATGTCGCTAGTAAACAAAAAACAGGACAAGATGAACATAGAGGTGAAAACAGCTCTCCTGCTGGTAGCCCAAGAAAAAGATGTATATCTCGAAGAGAGGGATAAATACATAAAGGAGATCTCGAAGGAGATCAGAGGGATAAATTAGTGTAAGTCATAGTTTTTTATTTGCTAAGTGATAAGAAAAAGGAGTTCAGCCGAGGTTGATAGACACGTCTAGAGCTTTTGCTCCGTTTTCAAGAGCTAACACGGGGTTGAGGTCTAACTCTTTTATATGTTCTACTTCGTGAACGATATCTCCCACTCTACAGATCATATCCGCTAAAGCATCTAAGTCTTTACAACTCTGTCCTCTTGATCCTAAGAGGAGTGGAAAAGAATCTATATCTGAAATCATCTCATGTGCTTCGTCGAGAGTTAAAGGAGCTATACGGAATTCCACGTCCTGGAACACCTCCACATATATACCTCCTAAACCAAACATCACCACAGGTCCAAAGGTAGGGTCAGCCATGCCACCTACCACCACTTCTTTGCCCCCTTGGATCATCTTAGACACGGATATACCTCTTATCCTAGCCACAGGTTTACGTTTTTTTACTCTTGATAATATGGCTTGGTAAGCTTCCTTTACATCTTCTTCGTCGGAAATACCTACTACGACTCCCCCTAAATCCATCTTGTGAACTATGTCCTCCGAAACTACTTTCAACACTACGGGATAACCTATCTCTTCAGCCGCTCTTATACAGCCATCCATATCCTTTACAACTTTACCTTCAGGTATATCTATACCCGCACATATCAAAACATCTCTTGCTTCACTCTCTATGAGTTGGTACCTTTCTTGATTTTTTACATCCTTCACGATTTTATTTATCGCTGCGAAGTCGATGTTCCTCATTTCCTCGCTAGCCGGCACTCGCCTTTCTGTTTTTGTACACATCGGGACCACCTATCATCTGAATCTCATCCTTAACTCGTACTCTCCAAATTTTCTCCGTTTTTCTATATCGTAACCCATCTTTTCAAAAACTCGAAGCATCTTTCGGTTGTCCGCTAAGACTTCCGCCGTGAATCCGTAAAGACCTTGATCCTGAGCTATCATGGTCAGGTATTCCAATAAGATCGTACCTATTCCTTGACCTTGATACTCGTCTCTTATCATGATAGAGACTTCGGCCACGTTCTGGCCCTTTTTTATCCTGTAATCCCCCACGCCGATCATCCTATGTGGACCTTCTATTTCAGGGTCTATCACAACGATTGCCATCTCTTTTTTGAAATTTATTTGAACGAATTCCTGTCTTCTCCCGTGCGGCATGTCTTTTCTGGCGCTCATGAAGCGTTTATAACGACTTTCATCGGATAATGAATAAAAAAGGTCTTTCAACAATTCATCGTCAGTGGGTTTCATGGGCCTGAAAAGAAATTCTTTACCCCCTATATCCTTATACTCTTCGTATTCATCCGGGTACCTTCCACCTTCTCCAACGACCAACATCTGGTCTTTAAAGACGAGCTTGTTTTCTTTTGCTTCTTTAAGTAGATCGTCTCTAAATTTAGGATGGGCGATGTTGATCAGTTCCATGGCACGCTGTCGGATGTTTTTACCTTTTAGATAAGCTACTCCAAACTCAGTGATCACGTACTCTACATCGCCTCTCGTTGTGACCACACCAGCTCCTTCATTCAAAGAAGGGACTATCCTGGATACTTCACCATCTTGAGCAGTTGAGGAAAGGGCGATGATGGATTTGCCATCTTCTGCATAACCTGCTCCCCGCATAAAATCTGCGTGTCCTCCGATGCCGCTGTAAAAACTGTATCCTAAAGAATCAGCGCATACTTGTCCAGTCAAGTCCACCTGTAGAGCAGTATTTATTGCAGTCATCTTATAGTTCTTCGCTATATTGAATGGATCGTTCGTATAATCGGTGGGATGTAATTCAATTTCGGGATTGTCATCTACAAAATCATAGAGATCCTTAGTCCCCATCAGAAAGGATGCTACGTTCTTGCCCGGGTCAATGCTCTTCTTTTTGTTCGTTATGATACCATCCTTTATAAGTCCCGCAAGATCTTCCGATAACATCTCGGTGTGTACCCCTAGATCCTCTTCTTCTTCCAAATGTGACAACAATGCATTTGGGATCTCTCCATAACCCACCTGAAGAGTTGCTCCGTCCTCTATCAGTGGACTGACGTTCTCTGCTATCCTCTCCGCCTTTTCAGTAGGAACAATGGGATCAAACTCCAACAGTTCTTCCTCATGTTTAACCAAATAGTCCACGTCATCAACATTGATGAAAGAGTCTCCATGGACTCTAGGCATATTTGGATTCACCTGGGCGATCACCATTTTGGAATTCTGAACAGCAGACTTTATGATATCCACAGCTATACCTAGACTCATCCATCCGTGTCTATCTGGAGGGGAAACCTGTATTAATGAGGCGTTTAGAGGTATGCGACCGGTCTTGAAAAGTTCTGGGATATTTCGCATAAATATGGGCGTGTAATCGGCTCTTCCCTCTGCCACAGCGTCTCTTGTATTATCATCTACAAAAAAGGCATTGTGCCTGAAACGATCCTCGAACTTATCTTCAGTATAGGGAGCCACTCCGAGAGTCTGTATGTGAAATATCTCAGTGTCATAGAATTGATTTGCTAAGTCCATCAGTTCTTTCACGAGATATTGAGGTTCCGCGGCTCCAGAACCCACGAAAACTCTGTCACCTCTGCCTATATTCTTCAGTGCAGTCTCAGCCTCCACATAGTCTGTATCGTAACTCATTCCCTACCATCCTACAGATCACAAGTCTATCTCAAGGTTGGGACAGACTTTTTCTTTGATATGTTCTATCTTGAAGTTATCATCTATGGTGGTTATAGTCTCCATCCTTTCGATACGCTGTGCGGCTTCGTAAGTATTTATGGGCACAGATATGAGAGGTATGTTAGCCCTATCAGCCCTAGAGATTATGTTGCTCGGCGGTATTATATTATTTGTCAAAATTATACCTGATGTTCCTTCCTCTAAGGATGCTAAAATCACATCCGCCCTGTCACCACCTGTCACCATCAATTTTCTTTTTTCTTGGAACGAAGGAGTCCGTATCATCTCGTCTGCGCTCATGGCACCCACATAAACATTTTTGACTATGTTGTCCAAACCACCCTCTCCTGCAACTACCTTACCAAATAGCATATCGTTTATGAACCTCATCCTGGTTAGGTCTAAACTAGATATATCCGGAACAATACCTAAAACATCCAGGCCAAGGTCTTCAACATCTTGGACAACGAAATCTTCCATCTCTTCCAGTGATTCCGCTCTATTGAGTACTACTCCCTTCACTTCTGTTCCGTTCTTCTCAAAATACCGCGAAGCGGTTGTCAGTTTATCCGCGACCTCTGTGCCAGAAACAGAGGTTACCAACAGAACTTCGGATTCGACCATGTCTGAAATAGATATAGGGTCTAAACCTATAGATGAGCCAAAACCCCAATGCTCACCTGTCTCTATGATCAACCCGTCTTTTCCTTTGGAGAGTTCTTGTACTCTTTCTTTTATCTTCTCTTTGATAGTAGTTTCATCATATGCATATTTTATCTTAGAATGATCGAAACCGATGCAAAACTTTTCATAATCTGTGTCCAAATCCAATACGTTCTTGAACAACTTCGCATCGTAATCTATCAATCTTTTTTTCTTGTAGATCGGTCTGTCGCCAAAGGGTTTAAAAAAATTCAAAGACCTATCCGTCGAAAGGGCTATCGCCAAACCGATGGTGGTTTTACCCGCATCTTTTTCCGTGGAAGATATGATAATGTTCTTCATTTTTAGATCACCTTCTTTTTAGATTTATAGCAACATCAACTGATTTGCAACCTTTTCCTTGGTCAAAAGCCTTGATAGGGTTGAGGTCCATTTCCGCTATATCATCCACCTCATCCATCAAATATGATACCCTATATATAACATCTGCCAATGCTTCGAGATCCTTTCTAGTTTCCCCTCTTGCACCCATCAAAACCGGGAATGCATTTATATTTCCTATCATCCTTCTAGCCTCTTTTTTATCTATGGGGGCAACCCTGAACTCTACATCCTCAAGTATCTCCACGTAAACACCCCCTAATCCGAACATCACTAAAGGACCAAATGTGTTGTCTCTCGTGCCGCCGACGATGGTCTCTTCTCCTCCTTTCAACATCTTTGCCACCGATATGCCTTTTACGTGAGCATCTGGATACTTCTTTCTTACGTTAGATCGTATAGCCTGGTAAGCATCTACGACTTCTTTTTCATCTTCTAGATCCAACGCCAATCCTCCAGCGTCGGATTTATGGATTATGTCTTCGGAGACAACTTTCAAAACCACAGGATATCCTATTTGCTCGGCGGTCTTTATCGCACCTTCTAACGAAGTCACCACCCTTCCTTCAGCCATGGGGATACCCGCTAGATGTAGGACCTCTCTTGCTTCGTCTTCACGTAGAGTCAGTCTGCCGCTCTCCCTAACATCTTCCAATATATCTCTGATCTCATCAAGAGGCATATCTGATTCAGGTATCTCCTTTTTTTCTTCTTTCCTAGCGATGTACCTCTTTTTTCTGTACAGTGCCCCTAATGCAGACACGCATTCGTAAGTATCGGTAAAAGCGGGGATATCATGCTTTCTCAGCCATTGAACACATTCGTCCGCTTGCTTTCCACCTACGAAAGTGAAAACTGACGTCTTTTCATCACCATATTCTTCGTAAACCTTCCTGATAGCTTTAGCCCCACCCCATGCATCGCCGCCTCCAGCCTCACAATATAGACCTATGACCGATCCGATCTCTTCACTTTCATATGCGCATCTCAAAGATCTTTCATATTCTTCCTTTCCAGCTTGCCCCGTTATATCTACTGGGTTTTTAGTCGATCCAAAGGGAGGTATAACGTCCCCAAAAGTCTCTTTGAGATGTGTTTGGTCATCTAGCAATTTAACACCGTATTTCTCCGCGGCATCAGCGCTGAGAACCCCTATTCCTCCTCCATTTGTAACGACAACTGCATTGTCTTTTTCCGGTAAAGGTGAGTTAGAGAATGCCCTGGACCAGTTAAAAGCTTCCCTAAGTTCTTCAGCCCTAAGAACACCACACTGTTTGAAAGCTGAAGAAAATATACGATCACTACCCGCCAATGAGCCAGTGTGTGAAGCCACTGCGGTAGCACCTTTCTCTGAACGACCAGATTTTAAGATTATCACCGTTTTATCCTCCTCTAGGTCCTCCACTTTTTCCATGAATTCTCTGCCGTTCTCCATACCCTCCATATAGATCATTATCACTTCACTTTCGTCGTCCCGACTAAAATAATCCACCAAATCGATATCATCGATGTCCGCCTTGTTGCCTATGCTCACTATGGCGGAAAGGCCTAGGTATTGCTGAGCGGTTTTGCCTATGAGAGCGATGCCCAAAGCTCCGCTCTGAGATAGAACTGCGATGCTGCCTTTCTCGATCTCGGAAGGGCCAAAAGTAGCGTTGAGTTCAGATTTGGCCGAGTAGATACCAAAAACATTAGGGCCCAAAACTCTCATGCCGTATCTTCTTGCCTCTTCAACCAAGGCCCTCTCCTCTTCAACTTCGCCTATCTCTGAAAAGCCGGATGAGATAATGATTAGGTGTTTGACCCCTATCTCTCCACACTGGTGAACAGTCTCTTTAACGATCTTCGCAGGTACCACTATAACTGCCAAGTCGACTGGTTCAGGGATCTCTTCAACGGATCTATACAATTTTTTACCCAGTGCTTCGCCACCTTTTGGATTTACTGGATAAACCTCACCGTCATATCCTGATTGTAGTATGTTAGATAATAGTTTATGGCCGACTTTACCTTCCTTTCTAGATGCGCCTATCACAGCGATGGAAGAAGGATCGAAAAGCCCTTCAAGATCATCTTGTCTAGCCGACATCGGATTCGAGAAAGAGAACACCTTTATTAGTATTTTGTAAAATTCCGATAAGGGTCTACACAAAAGATTTTTAATAAACACTATCCCTCTGTTATCTCGATATATGGAAGAGAACGATAAAGAGGAAGAAGATTCGAACTTTGAGATGCCGGAGTTCGATCGAAAGGAGTACATGAAAAAGCAGATCAACGAAGGTAAAATAACCTTGGTAAGTATAGCCATAGCTCCTATATTTTCGGTTATCAGCCATCTAGTTTTTAACCACACTGGGGACTGGGAAACGGGAATTTTAGCAGGGCTTATCGGGCTTCTTTTTTTGAAACCCGCCTATAGTGCTCTTAAACTAAAAGTGGATGATCTAAATACCAAAGATTGGGCAAAAAATTTTGGCATCTATTCAGTGACGCTTTTAGCTGTCTGGATTTTACTAATGAATCCCCCATTCAGTGATCTTGCAGATCCTACGGTAAACGAGATAGAAGTTTGGATATACGATGAAGAAGGCGAGTTGGTAGAGATCGAAGATATCAGCTATGAAGAAGAATACAATATAACTATCAGAGCAAAGATAACTTCAAATTCGGAAGTGAAGGAAGACAGCGTTTATATAACTTTAGAAGACGACGAAGAAAACAGAACTAGGATGGAAAAAGATGATCTTCACGAACACTATTATCTTATGACCTATGAAAATGTATGGCCAAGGGATGAGCCTTACGAAGTAAAGATCGAGATGGAGGATGTGAACGGAAACACTAATACAGTGGTAAAAGAGTTCTACATACGTCCATGGATCTGAGGCTTCATTTCTTTTTTGAAATTTTTCAAGATAGGAAGCGAACTTTTTAAATATCTTTTCCCTTTTCATCGATATATGTCTTTCATTAGCGTCATAGAGAGCATTCTACCATACATAAGCGGGTTGAGGACCCTTCCATGGATAGTTGTAGGATTGATAGTTTCGTATGTTCTAGCAAAACCATTTGGACAAGAAAGAATAAACCAGGTGATGAAAAAAATCGGTCTAGTACTATTGTTCGTTTTTATCCCTATACTGATGTTCAGGATATTTGTAAATATCTCCTTCGGAAGAGAGGAGCTCATATTCACAGGGATAACTTTTGGTGTTCTGACTTTTATGTATATAATTGCGTACTTCCTAGGAAAAGTGGAAGCAAAAAAGTTAAATCTCAAAGGGATGAAAAAAAGAACCTTTTTAAAAACAGTATTGACTAACCAAGGTAGGAGTGCGGCCTTCGTGGGAGGAGCTCTTCTAGCTATAGAAGGATGGGCCGTTCCCGCAGGTATATACATAGCCTTTGTTGGTGTTGGACTGTTCGCAGTCATACCGTACATCCTCTCGGTAATGCACAAACATGAAAGAAAGAATGACCTAAAGGAAGATAAATCACCTTTGCCCTGGTATCTCAAGTTGTATCCATGGTATCTACTTTCATTCATCTTGGCAGGCATATTTGTGAATCGTTTTGCCGGTATCGACCTTGAAGCCATGGGTGATGGAGGTACGGTATTGTTTTTCCTCAGCGCTCTGACGATACCAGCTGCACTCTACTATGTAGGTTCAGGAATACATCCTGAAGACCTAAAATTAGACGAGATGAAAAAGATGATCTTTCCAAAGAAAAAGGGAGAAAAAAGAGAGTTCTATTGGGACGTGGGTCGCAACGCATTCTTAACGACTATGTTATACACACCCATCATCATAACACTTGTGTTCACACCTTTGATGTTGTTAGATATCATACCAGGATCTTGGTTCGCCGTTATAGTGATAAACTCGATACTCCCCATCACCAGCACTAACATGTTTTTATTACCATACGGTTTAAATCCTAAAGGAACAGCTCTTTCGGTTTCATGGACCACGGTGATATCGGTCCCATTAGTGATGATATTGATCCCCTTGTTGTCCTCTATATTTTAAGGAACTCAGTATCGGTGATACTACTACCATAACGAGCAAAACTCGTTTAAATCTACAGTGATCACTTTCTTCGAAAAACTTATAATAAATCAAAGTACTGCGTGGCTGACGACATATAATATAAGGTGAAATTATGTTTAACGAAAAAGCCCAGAAGATGAAATTGGATGATATACGAGAGCTGCAGGAAAAACGATTGTTAAAACAAGTTAAATATGCCTATGAAAACGTACCTATGTACAAAAAACGATTCAAAGAAGAAGGTATCAAACCGTCCGACATAAAAAAATTAGAAGACGCCCGCAAGGTCCCCTTTACCGTGAAAGATGATCTGCGTGATCATTACCCCTATGGTATCTTAGCGGTACCCAAAGAGAAAGTAGTGCGGTTCCACGCTTCTTCAGGCACCACTGGAACACCCACAGTTGTTTCCTACACCAAGAAAGATATGGATGTGTGGGGTGACCTCATGGCTAGATGTTATGATTCTGCAGGGGTTGAGCCGGAATACATCGTGCAGAACGCCTACGGATACGGTCTTTTCACTGGTGGCCTTGGTTTCCATCAGGGTGCGGAAGTCATGGGATGTGCCGTACTTCCAACAAGTACTGGAAACACCAAAAAACAGATCAAGATGATGAATGATTTTCAGACGGAAGTTTTAGCGGCAACTCCTTCATATGCGATATATCTATCCGAAGCTGCAGAAAAATATGGTTTCGATCCTCTTGAAGATTTTAACCTGAAAGTAGGGATGTTCGGAGCGGAGCCATGGAGTGAAGAAGCTAGGGAAAGTATAGAGAACTCGTTAGGTATAAAGGCACAAGACGTCTACGGGATGAGCGAGCTTTACGGTCCAGGAGTTGCTGTAGAATGTCCCGAGCAGAATGGACTTCATATATGGAGTGACGAATTTTTGGTAGAGACTATCGATCCTAAAACAGGAGAAGTTTTACCTGAAGGTGAAAAAGGAGAGATCGTCTTCACCATGCTCACCAGAGAAGCGATGCCGCTCCTTAGATATAGAACAAAAGATGTGGGATCAGTAACTTACGAAGAATGTGAATGCGGTCGTCAGCATCCGAGGATAGAGAAGATCGAGGGAAGAAGCGACGATATGTTGATCGTAGGCGGTGTCAACGTTTTCCCAAGCCAAGTCGAAGCTGCACTCCTAGAAACCGAAGGTATAGGTGAACACTATCAGATAATTGTGGACAGAGACGTACTCGACAAACTATACGTTAGGGCTGAAGTGGACAAAGATCACTATGAATCCAGCGAGTATGACGAGGAAAAATTAAAGAAAGAAGCGAGTGAGAACCTGACGGCTGTCTTGAACATAAAAGCAAGATTGAAACTTTTGGAGCCAGGAACACTTCCTAGAACAGTTGGAAAGGCAAAGAGAGTGATAGATCAGAGAGAAGAACAAGATCGGATAGAGGAATTATAAAACATCTAGTTGTATCGGCGCCCCTCTTTTTTGTGAGGGGAAAAACCTCTTCTACTTCTTTCTGTAGGTCATGATTTTCGTTCAACGATGGTAAGAGGAAAGATCGGATGAAAGAAGATGAAAAATTGTTAAGAAGGATCTTGCACTCCATGACTTGGATCGTTTTAGTTTACTATCTTATCCCAGATCCCATATTAGGATATTCTAAAAGATTTTGGTTGATCGTAATAGCTTCAGCAATTCTAGCATTTGAAGCTCTAAGACTTTACTTTGGATTCGATGTTTACGGCATGAGACATTATGAAAAGAGACAGATCGCCTCTTATGCCTGGGCGGCCATGGCCGCAGGTATCACTTTATTCTTTTTCCCCATGCATCTTGCTGTCGTATGTCTGGTAGGGATGGGAGTAGGAGATCCTTTGATAGGTGAGATACAATTCCATGCTTCATATCTTTATCCTTATGTACCATTGCTTGTATGGGGAACTCTCGCCGTGTTGATCTTGAGTATATTGACCGATTTCAGTATGTTGATCATCCTAATCATGGCCTCCACTGGTTCTATAGTTGCCATCATCGCCGAATATCCCTCCATAATGATCGATGACGATTTTTTGATGATAGTAACACCTCTTTTTGTACTTCGGGTCATTGAGCTGATATTGGTGTGAAATTCATGTTATTTTAGTCATGTTATTTTAGTTAATAACATCGAGAAGTATCGAGAGTGCAAAAGTTCATTAACCGTGAGATAATTTAACCACCACCTATGAAAGAAAAAATGATCGGATGGCTCGAAGAAGAAAACAGAGACTACGACGTCAAAGATCATCCTGAATTGAATTGGTTGATTCATCTAGAACATGGTAACAGAGTCGTCTTGTTGGGCAATCCCAAGAAGAATAAAAAAAGACTAGAAATCGTTTATAGATTGAACGTTAGTGAAGAACACAAAAGTATGCTCCTAAATCTTAACGATAAACAAAGAGCTGGTTTTGAAAAAAATCTCGTGATGATATTGGCAAAAGGGTCCAATATATACAATATAAGGAGAGATGAGAAAGCCATACCAAAATCGATAATAATAAAGAGACATATATTTGAAGAAGATCTAGAAAGAACATTGTTATTCGACACCATACAAAAGGTGATCAACATGGGCATGAGAACTACCATTCATTTTCAATCGTTAGGAGGGGCGACCGTGAGAGATGAAAAAGTATCCTCCAGTAAAACGAGTCAATCGATTTATAGATGAGACATATTTGAATTGCCAGTGGAGGAAAATGAAAACATCTAAATAGTAGTGCCTTTCTTATACGCATGTAAAGGATTTTGTATTGGTTAATTCCATTCAAATCGCATAGATTTGTTCAGGGATAAAGTATTCGTATCCCAGTGAATTTAGAACCAAATAAAAAACATGAACATTAGGGTTGAGCGTGAAATTATGCATGAAGGAAACAATAAGAAAGGTACCACCACAGTGGGTCTCGTCTGTAAAGATGGAGTCGTTCTGGCAACTGAAAAAAGAGCAACGAAGGGACATATGATATCCCACAAAGATACCAAAAAATTATTCCAGGTAACAGATAACATAGGCATGACCATAGCAGGATTGGTAGCCGATGGTCAAGTCTTGACACGGTATCTGCGCTCCGAAGTTGAACTATATGAACTGAAGAGAAAAAAGATCATGTCCGTAGGAGCTGCTACCACCTTACTCTCAAATATAATGATGGGACGAAGGATGTTTCCCTACTATGTAGGTCTGATCTTAGGTGGTATTGACCCTGATGGAAGCGGAAAGATTTACTCCATCGATCCATTAGGAGGCGCCATATTGGATGATTATGTCGCCGAAGGATCTGGATCACAATTCGTCTATGGTGTTCTTGAGGACCATTACAAAAAGGACATGGACGTAAATGAGGGGGTCGAATTGGCCACACTTTCTTTGCTCGTATCGAGTAGTAGGGACTCAGCATCCGGCGACGGGATAAATATAGCGACCATAACCGAGGATGGTTTTGAATATATAGATGGTAAAGAGATAGAGAAAAAGATTTCAGAGCTCAGGAAAAAGAAGAACTTGCCCGCTTTGTGAAACTTTTTCGACCCATTTATGATCCTATAAGGAGAAAAAGATCGGTTGGAGGGGTATTTCACACATATACGGTGAGTGTAATTGTATTCCTTGTACTCTGCCAATACACAAATATGGAACAAGAAAACTAAAAAATACTAAACTACAAAAAGTGATTTTATGAGCGTTGAGGACATTTTGGAAGAAGCAAAAGAAGCGGTCAGAGAGATAGTATCTAGAACTGTTCGGATCACGGACATCCAGTTCGAGGGGTCTGTAGTAGTCATATATACTAAAGATATGGACGAATTTACAGAAGATTCCGACACCATGAAGAAACTAGCAGGAAAGTTAAAAAGGAGAGTCGAAATCCGACCCGATCCTTCCTTGTTGGACGATCCCGAAAAGGCTGAAAAAAAGATAAGGGAGATCGTACCCGAAGAAGCGGATATAACCGATATTTCTTTTAAAAATGATACAGGAGAAGCTACCATAGAAGCAAAAGCTCCTGGTATAGCTATCGGAAAAGACGGTAAGCTTTTGAATGAGATAAAAAGAGAAACCAAATGGGCTGTAGATGTGATCAGAACTCCTCCTATAAAATCTAAAACTGTTCAGGATATAAGAGGATACTTAGGTAAAGTAAGACAAGAAAGAAAAAAATTCCTAAACGACGTGGGCAGAAAGATAAATAGAGATAAACGAACAGGTGAAAAATTTGGACGTATCACCGCTCTAGGAGGCTACAGAGAGGTCGGTCGATCCGCTCACCTATTACAGACTAGAGATAGTAAGGTCCTGATAGATTGTGGTATCGACGTTTCTGCAAAAGACGAAAACAGTGAGGGTACACCATATCTAAATGCCCCTGAACTCATGCCTCTAGAAGAAATAGACGGTATCGTGTTGACCCACGCACATCTAGACCATAGCGGAATCATACCCGCTCTCTATAAATATGGGTTTAAAGGACCGGTTTATACAACCGCACCTACTCGTGATCTTGCGGCGCTACTTCAATTGGATTATATCAAAGTCAATGTTAGCGATGCGAGGGATCCACCCTACCAATCAAAACATGTTAGAGAACAGGTCATGCGGACGATCCCATTAGAATACGGAGAAACCACCGATATAGCCCCTGATATAAGACTTACGATGCACAACGCAGGACATATCCTTGGTTCCGCAGTGGCTCATATGCATATCGGAGATGGTGATTATAATGTGGCCATAACTGGTGACATAAAATATGATGATACTTGGCTCTTCAATCAAGCTAGAAATAAATTTCCAAGAGTGGAGACCGTGGTTATAGAGTCTACCTATGGAGGCTATGATGACTTACAACCGAGTAGAAAAGATGCAGTAGAGCAATTGAAAGACATATTGGATCAGGCACTAAATAATAGGAACGGTAAAGTGATCATGCCCGTATTCGCAGTAGGACGGTCACAGGAAGTGATGTTGGTCATCGAAGAGGCCATACGAAAGGAAGAACTACCTAAAACATCAATTTATCTAGACGGTATGATATGGGAAGCTACCGCCATCCATACTGCCTATCCTGAATTCTTAAATAATTCTCTGAAAAAAAAGATATTCCATGAAGACGAGAATCCGTTTCTTTCGGATATCTTCAAAGAAGTTGGAAGCATGGATAAAAGAAAGGATATATGCGATAGTGAAGAACCCGCCATAGTACTCGCCACCGCAGGCATGATGAACGGCGGTCCGGTATTGGAGTACTTTAAATCATGGGGGGACGATCCTGAATCGACTCTTATCTTCGTGGGTTATCAAGGCAAAGGAACCATCGGAAACAAAATTCAAAGAGGTTATGATAAACTAACATTGACCGAAAAGGGAGAAAAAATTGATATCCCTGTTAGATTGAACGTTCACACCTGCGAGGGTTTTTCAGGGCACAGTGATAGGATACAATTACTGCATTATATAAGCAAGATGCAGCCAACACCCGATCGCGTACTTGTGTGTCACGGTGAAGAAAGCAAGGCGACTAATCTTGCCAGTACCATCTACAAAAAGTATGGTATAAGCACTAGAGCAATTAGAAATTTAGAGACCGTTCGCCTTTACTAAAGGGAAACACGTATTTTACAAGGTCTGTTCGAAATCATCTACCTCGTAATCGAATTCATCCCTATTATCTATCTCTTCTTTGATCAGTTTCATCTCTCTTGCCAATAACCAGAAAACAAGAGCTAATGATTTACGTCCTTTATTGTTAGTTGGCAAGGCAAAATCCACATTTTCTAAAGTGTTGTTCGTGTCAACCAGCCCTATTATGGGTAAGCCTGCATTGACTGCTTCCTTGACCGCTTGTCGATCCGCGGTGGGATCGATCACGATGAGTACTTCCGGCTCTATGAACTGATCTAGAGAAGGGTTAGTCAAAGTACCCGGGATGAACCTGCCTGCGATACTAGCGGCTCCAACTATATCCGAGAATTTTTCGATGGGCCTCTTTCCGTATTGCCTAGCAGATACGAGCAAGATCCTTTCAGAAGGATACCTAGAAAGAAACTTGGCCAACGTCTTGATCCTACTGTCAGTTTGATCTATATCTAAGACGAATAGACCGTCGTTCCTTACCTTGTGAATGAACGACTCCATATCCTTTGCCTTCTGCTGGGTCCCGATATGAACCCCTGCCGTCAGGTAGGTATCTTCCGGAACTAGTTTTTCTTCTTCTTCATTTTCGACTTCGTCTGTCATCATTCTTCCTCTCTCATAACTGTTATAGGAATAACGCCCTTTTCGAATTCCTTTATAGCTATATCTACCGGATCCAGTGCTTTTTCATCATCAATAGATAATAGGGTCGGTGCTCCCATAGATATTTGAAGTGAGCGGGCACCGATTATCCTCGCTTTCTCGAACCGGGTATATCCTTTGTTCATCATCATATCCTTTAAGCCTTGTGTGGTAGAAAGATACCTTTTATAAGTTTTTTGCTCTCTAAGCCTTTTTATTTGGAAATGAATCTAAATACATTCTTTCATCGAGTAGATGAAGAAAAGTAAATAGAGATACTTTTAAATGCTTTATGATCAAATCAGGGTTCATATCATGAAGAAAAAGATAGTAGTTCTATTGTCAGGAGGTATAGACTCGCCTGTCGCAGCCCACCTATTGGCAGAATGCGGTGCGGAGGTTTCTCTACTCGGCCTAGATAATCGTCCATTCACAGACGATAAAACCCTGAATACCATCAAAGAGCTTGCAATAAGACTGAAAGATATTCACGGGGATGTGACTCACCATCTAGGTACTTTTGGACATATCCAAAAAAAAATCGCTTTGGTATGTGACGTGCATGTCAGATGTTTGATATGTCGAAGGATGATGTATAGGGCCGGAGAACTTTTGGCAGACCAGATCAAAGCGGACTCCATAGCTACAGGTGAGTCTCTAGGACAAGTAGCTTCACAGACCCTGAGCAATATCGCCACCGTCGATGAGGCCGTGGAAATGACTATCCACCGACCATTGATAGGATTAGATAAAAACGAGATCATAGATACTGCAAAAATGATCGAAACTTACGACATATCGATCCAACCTACTATCTGCTGTATGCTGACACCTGAAGAACCAAGTATAAGAAGTGAGGTGAAAAGGATCAAAAAAGAAGAAGAGGCATTAGAGATACCAAGGTTATTAGATGAAATAAAATTTAAGACTATAGATCTGTGATGTGATCATTTTCCTATATATCGAGAATATAAGCTTCGTGCCTTTTTGGTGTCGTCGGTACCCTCTACTATAACTCTGCCGTTCTTAAAAACATTCAGAGTATGATCATCTAAGTTTATTTTTATCATGTTAGCTCCTTTTCTTTCGGCGCTTTCAAATCTTTTAACTAGTTGATCTAGAGGCAGCTCAACTTTTTCCGACGGATTTATCTGTACTGAATTTCTACCGCACAGTTCGGTAGTCAGATCTTCTTCAAGAGCTAAGAATTCGAAATTTCTTTCTACACAGGTCTCACAATCATCTCTACGTTCAACCTCGGTCAGTTCGTATTCATATCCCCATATATCAAAAGTCAAGAGCTCTTGTCTCGTAGGTTTGTCCGTCAAATACTTTATAGCTTCTGTACAAGCTATATTCGCCATGGTCCTTGGAAGCGTGAATAATATACCTGCAGATTCACAAGTGTCCATACTACCCCTTGAAGGCTTCTCCGGGATAAGACATCTCAAGCAAGGACCTTTTGTTGGAAAAACGTTCATGTTCATGCCATAAGTTCCTAAAACGGCCGTATAGATCCAGGGCACTCCAATCTTTACGCAGATATCGTTCACCAAGTAGCGCAATTCCATATTATCCGAGCCGTCCATTACTAGATCGACATCTTCTAGCAACTCCTCTATATTCGTTGGGTTTATGTCTACTACTGCGCTTTCGACCTTTATATCGGAATTTATCTTATTTACTCTTCCCAAAGCAGCTTCTGCCTTGGGTATTCCTAGATCACTTTCATCATAAAGTATCTGGTGGTTAAGATTGGAAAGTTCTACAAAATCCCTATCAACGAGTTTTAGTCTGCCTACTCCAGTTCTTGCCAATGCATCGGTGATCGTCGAGCCAAGGGCACCTAATCCAAAGACAGCTACGGATTTTTCACTTAGCTTAGATTGGCCTTTTTCACCCATCTCGGGCAGGGCGATATGGCGGGCATATCTTTTTGTGTCCATATCATAGGATCGTAAAATAGTTAATTAAAATTTTGGAGTAAACACGGGAAAAATAATATAACCTGCTCGCTTTTATATCATCTCGATGAAAAGATCGGGTTGGTTCGCTCTCATAGCTATAATCAGTTTCTCCCTATTGATAAGGACCGTGCCGCTGTATGATTATACTCTTTGGGGGTTGGACTGCGGTGAATATATTTATTATACTAATCAATGGGTGGAAACCGGCGGTTCTTATCGTTCCATAGACGGATGGGGTAAGGCATATCCATTTTTTCCGGGTATGTTCATAATAGGAGGAGCATTCAGCCTACTTTCAGGAACAGACCTTATACATTCTGCTACCTTCATACCGGTTCTCATATCCGCCCTTTCACCTCTTTTTGTTTTCCTGATAGTGAATAAACTTATGGATGATTGGAGGCCTGCTATACTTTCCACCTTCTTTTTCACTACTGTGCCTCCCGTGGTTTATGCCTACTCCCAACCAAGGCCTGAAACACTAGGATTTTTCTTTTTCGCTTTTATTTTAACTTTAGCCGTTACTACCTTTCGAAGAAACTTGAAGGCTCTTTTGATCATGTTCTTAGTACTAACTTCCTTGATAATCACCCATCATATGTCCGTTTATTTTCTACTATTAATGACTCTTGGAGGAATTTTTACCTCAAGGCTTTGGCGATCGTGTGAATGGAACGTAGATAAACAGCGTACATTACTGTTCATCTCTTTTTTCCTCCTCACTATAGTATATTGGATATTTTATGCCGTGCCTTTTGGCCAGAGAAGGATAGAGGGAGCACTAGGATTTCCTTCCTACACCATCATCGCGGTACCGTTATTGGGTTTACTACTGATGGATTTAGTGGTGAGGATACGCAGAAGATACGACTTCAAAGTGCCTGTAAATATTCACAAGCAAAGTATCAGATCTTTTATCGTGTTTTTCATCATCGCATCACTGATAATCGTTCCTGTGATAGTTAGTATGGTATTGGGTACTCTACCAGTTAGAGATATAGAATTAGGGACCACTATACTGTTTTACCTGCCCATCATGATCTTGGCTCTTTTCGGTCTCTCGTCTAGAAAGATTATCAAAACTTTCAACGAAGGGCTTTCTATACTCGGTTGGTTCGTCTTTTTGATCCTATCACTTACTGTTGGAACAATTACCCAATCAAGTTCATTACTACCTATGCGGCATCTGAGTTTTTTGCTTTTTGTTGTAGCGATATTTTTTGGTATAGGGATTACGCAGTTCCAGATCATGATAAACCCCAATAATGATCTCAAAAAAACTGCTGTGCTGTCCTTAGTGATCTTCATCATGGTCGCCGCTATGATACCCATAACCTATCCCTCACAAGAGAGGGCGGGTGGTTTCACCGAAGGAACTGAGTGGGAAGATGTTGAAGCGGGATTTTGGATCAAGGGCACCACCGAAAGAAAGGTAGCCACGGACTATAGGATGAGTACTGCGGCTTTCTCTATAGGATACACCAATCTAACCAGGAGAGAGGGCCATGATATGTATTTCAATCCAGACCTTAACAAGGCTGTCAGTGACTTAGAGGAACACGATGCCAGCTATATCATGTGGGATCAGGAGATGTTAAAAGGTACAATTACAGTTCAAGGAGAGAACCCTAGTCCTTTCGATTCAAGATTAAAAAGCAGCTATATTGAAAACTTTTATCAAGTCTATCTATCTGAAGAATGCGAAGTTTATAGGGTAAGATAGTTGGCTATTCAACCGAAAATTTTAATTGAACCAGCAAAGTTATTTTTTTGATGAAGGATGTCGAAAAAGGATAAATCCGTCAAGGCATTGAAATATCTTCCAAGCCTCATTAAAAAGGAGATATACAAACGGAGAAGATCTACCCCCTTCTTGATCTCTATTTCCTTCGTCATCAGCTTTTTAACAGCTCGGCTTTGGGTTATCCTTTTAGAAGCAGACCGAACTGTGAGCCCGGAGGTCACCTATACCGTAGGAAGAAACCTGATCTTAGGAGGATACCATGTACACCACATAACTTATGGGATCATCCTTTTGGCCCTCTCCTCCTGGCTCGCTATAAATTACTGGAGTAAATCCATCGCTAGAATAAGTTCGGTGCTTTACGGTGCAGGGTTAGGCTTGATCGTAGACGAGTTAGGGTTCATAATAGGAGGTATAGAGCCATATAAAGCCGATCGGGAGGTTTTCTTTGTGGCGGTTTTGGTGATAGGTATATTGGCCAGCTTGGTTTACTTCCCCTCATTCTACAGAGCCATAAGAAGAGACTTTTTACGTTTCAAGAAGAAAAAACTTTGATGAATACTAGGCCAAAAAACCATCTTGTATTTCGATCATTCCTAAATTCTAAATAAAGGGTTCATCTATCAGGGGTTATCAAAGAACGATCTAATGGAGACAAAACATGATACTCACTGACTTCCAGATAAAAGATTTGATGAAAAAAGGCGAGCTGGTCATTGAAAATTTTGACGAAAAAAATCTCACACCTAACGGTTATGATCTAACTATAGCTGAGACAATGGTTGAAGACAGAAGACCACAAACTGAAGGAGAAAGCGTGATACCTAACAACACATGGTTTGCCGTTTCTACTCGCGAATATGTGAAACTCCCTTCATATATGGTAGGAGAATTATGGATAAGAACAACTTGGGCTCGACAGGGAGTGATCTCTTCCTTCGGTCTTATCGATGCAGGATTTGAAGGAGATCTTACCCTCAGCGCCTATAATACACACAAAGAAATCGAGATGCCTATAGGCGATAGATTCGCTCAGATGTGTTTAGTACTCCTCTCAGAAGAGAGTGAGAAACAATACTCGGAAAGATCCGGTAATTATCAAGGTCAGAGAGGAGTAACTTTGCAAAGGAAGGGAGATAAAAATGACGATTAAAATCGACGGAAATAACCTTGACCCTGAAGATGTAAAAAGTGTATCTAGGGATCTTGAAAAAGTGGAATTGGTTGAAGGATGTAAGGAAGGGATAGAAGTATCTCGACATATTGTGGAAAATAAATTAGATAGTGACGAAAATATATACGGAATAAATACAGGATTCGGTGATCTGGCCAACGTTAAGATAGATAAGAAAAAAACTGAAGAACTTCAGGAGAACCTCATAAGAAGTCACGCTAGTGGCGTAGGAAATCCTCTAGATGAAGAGATCGTTAGAGGAACTATGCTTCTTCGAGCTAACACACTAGCCAAAGGATATAGTGGAGTGAGACCCATCGTTATCGAGATTTTGCTGGATATGTTGAACGAAGGTGTTCATCCCATAGTTCCTGCTAAAGGCAGCGTTGGTGCCTCTGGTGATCTAGCGCCTTTAGCGCACATGAGTCTAGTGTTATTGGGAGAGGGAGAGGCGATATACAACGATAAAAGATTATCCGGTGGTGAGGCGTTAAAAAAAGCTGATATAGACCCTATAAAATTAGAGGCAAAGGAAGGTCTAGCTCTTTTGAACGGCACGCAGGTGATGACCGCCATAGGTGCTTTAGCCCTCCAAGACGGTAAAAGACTGTTGAAAGCAGCACAGATAGCCAGTGCCATGAGTCTTGAAGCCCTCATGGGCACCTCCGCGGTATTCGATGAAAGGATACACGATGTGAGACCCCATCGAGGACAAATCAAATGTGCAAAAAATTTGAGAGAGTTAACCAGGGATAGCGAGATAATGGATTCACATCGTGAATGTGATAAAGTCCAAGACCCTTACACTTTGAGATGCATGCCTCAAGTAT
The DNA here is from genome assembly GCA_003551675.1 of Thermoplasmata archaeon. Lineage (GTDB taxonomy): Archaea > Thermoplasmatota > Thermoplasmata > Halarchaeoplasmatales > Halarchaeoplasmataceae > Natronoplasma > Natronoplasma halalkaliphilum. The sequence goes on along the minus strand of PUNG01000086.1, from coordinate 6,385 downwards.
ACGGAGCGGCTAAAGATGCTCTTAGATATGTAGAAAAAGTGTTGAAGATCGAGATGAACTCCGTGACTGATAACCCTCTCGTATTTCCGGATGGAGATATTATTTCCGGAGGAAATTTTCACGGTCAGCCCGTAGCATTAGCTCTGGATTTTTTAAGTATGGCTATATCTGAAATCGGAAACATATCTGAAAGAACAACGGATAAATTGATGTATGAAGAAGAAAGCGGCTTGCCTCGATTTTTGACCCCTGAAGGCGGTCTGAATTCTGGATTCATGATAGCACAGTATACCGCCGCATCATTGGTTTCAGAAAACAAAGTCCTATCACACCCCGCTTGTGTGGACTCCATACCCACATCCGCGGGTCAAGAGGACCATGTCAGTATGGGAACCATCTCTGCAAGACATGCCAGAGAAATCGTTGAAAACGTGCAGTACACGGTGGCAATTGAGTTGATTTCAGCGGCGCAGGCATTGGAGTTCCATGATATCAAACCAGGCCTAGGTGTGAAGGCAGCATATAGATATATAAGGAAATATATCGATCCACTTGAAAAAGACCGTTCACTTCACCCAGACATAAAAAGAGTCACGGATTTGATCAAAGATGGGAAGTTGGTAAAAGAAGTAGAAGAGGAAATTAGTGTATTACATTGAGAAAATATATATTTATGACCTAAACTCTCAGGAGATAAAATGACGGAAGATGCTGAAGAAAAAAGGAACGAAAAAACTGGAGACTTGAGCTATTTAGAAAAGGCTACACTCCTAGCTTTAGATGAACTCAACGGTGAAGCATCACCGGATGAGATACTGGAGGAAGGGGAGTTAGACAAGAAAGTCAAAGTGATGAACGCTATCTCCTGGTTGAAATCGAAAGACATGGTGGCAGTGGAAGAAGAAGTCAAACACTATTACAAACTGGTAAAAAAGAGTGCGGCAAAAAAAGATCTGCCTGAAAGAAAGGCTTTGAAATTTTTAGATAAAAAGGCTGGAAAATGCAGCATATCCACTCTCAAAGAAGAAAGTGATCTCAGTAAAAACGAGGTGGGTATAGCTTTAGGATGGCTGAAAGACAAGGATTGGGCTAAGATAGTGAAAGAGAACGGTGAATCCTTTCTCGAAATAACTAAAAAAGGAAGGAATGCACTGAAAGAAAAAGGTAGAGATGAAAAACTGATCAAAAAGTTGGGTAAAGAAGAAAAATTATGGGAATACGAAGTCGACAAGTACACTATCAAAAAATTGTTATCTAGAAAGGAGATATTATCAAAAAATAGAGAGGTTTCAAGAACCGTTAAGCTAACAGAAAAGGGAAAAAAAGAACTTGAGAAGGGTATAGAACTAAGACTTCAGATAAATCAATTGACCCCGGAGATAATCAGGACGGGTGCGTGGAAAGAAGCTAGATTAAGACCGTATGACGTCAAAGCCTATGCACCTAAAAAGTTCGGAGGAAAAAAGCATCCCGTAAAAAGAGAGATGGACAAGGTCAGGCGGGTTTTTTTAGAGATGGGATTCACAGAGATGAAATATGATGTGATCCAACCTGCTTTTTGGAATTTCGACGCGCTTTTTTCCCCACAACACCATCCCGCTCGAGACCTGCAAGATACATTCTACATGAAAGAACCAAGAGAATTGGAGCTACCAGAAGAAAAAGTTGAGAGGATAAAAAAGGTCCACGAAGATGGAGGAGATACCCGTTCAAAAGGATGGCAGTATCCATGGAGTAAAGACGAGGCAAAAAAGGCAGTACTCCGAACTCACACTACCGTGGCTAGTATCAGATATCTGTCAGAAAATCCTGAACCTCCTGTTAAGGCGTTTTCCGTTGACTGGAATTACAGGAGCGAAAAACCCGATCCTACTCACCTTTCAGAATTCGTACAGATAGAAGGCATCGTCATGGAAAAAAACGCAAGCATGAACATGCTCATAGGGATGATGAAAGAATTTTATCTCAAGATGGGATTCGAAGATATAAAAGTAAGACCGAGCTACTTTCCTTTTACTGAGCCTAGTTTGGAAGTCTTTGCTAAATGGAAAGATGACTATCTTGAGATGGGAGGTGCCGGCGTCTTTAGAAGAGAAGTTCTAGAACCACATGGAATAGACTACCCTGTGATAGCTTGGGGACTGGGTTTAGAACGGCTCGTGATGCTTCGTTTAGGCTGGGACGATATCAGGGAGTGTTATAGCAACGACATAGAGACTTTGAGAGAATATCCTCTATGATCGGGTTTTTTGGCATAAGCTTCAAATATATTCACACTCATTTAATTCTCGATCCTACATGAGTCTAAAAATCTATAACTCGCTGACCAATCAAAAAGAAGAATTTGAACCCATGGAGAAAGATCTAGTAAAGATATACTCCTGCGGACAGACCATATATGACGACATGCATGTTGGCAACGCTAAAACCTATGCGGCCTGGGATATTTTGAATCGTTACTTGAGTTGGAAAGGGTATGAAGTTTTTCACGTGATGAATATCACCGACGTAGGCCATCTCACAGACGATGCTGATCGAGGTGAAGATAAAGTAGAAAAAGCTGCTAGAGAAAAACATTTAGAGCCAATGGAACTTGTGACTGAACAGGTGAGAAAATGGTACAGAGAAATGGATGAATTGAACATGAAACGGCACAACGTGATCCCCAGAGCTACGGGCCACATGATAGAGATGATCGAGGCCGTGAAGGAAATAATAAACAACGGCTTCGCCTACGAAGAGAACGGCAGTGTGTATTTCGATGTCGAAAAATTCAATGAAGAACACGGTTATCCCAAGTTGGGAGGTAGAACTCTAGATCATCTCGAAACAGGTGCCGGCGGAAGGGTCTCCGAAGAAGAGTTAGAAGAGAAGAGATCCCCCTATGATTTTGCCCTATGGATCAAAGCAGATAGTTCCCATATAATGAAATGGCCTTCACCCTGGAGTATCGGATACCCTGGTTGGCATCTAGAGTGCAGCGTTATGGGGATAAAATATTTGGGTAAAAAATTCGATTTCCATACTGGGGGCGTTGATCATATCTTCCCCCACCATCCCAACGAAAGGGCCCAAAATATCGCTATCAAAGATATGGACGAGGAACCTATTAACTACTGGATCCATAGTGAACACATCACAGTAGAGGGTGAGAAAATGTCTAAAAGTAAAGGTAACTTTTACACAGTTGCCGACCTGCTGAATGAGTTCGAACCCGAAGTCATACGCACTTTCTTTGCTAGCATACACTACAGGTCGCAGAGCGATTTCAGTTTCCGATCTCTTGTGGAAAGCAGAAAAAAGCTTGAAAGATTTCAGAATACGCTGAGGAATATAGAAGAAAGGGAAGGAGGAAATGATGTGGACCTTGAAGAAGACATCCCATGGATAAAAGATGAATTCCAAAAGGCTATGGATAATGACCTGAACACGCCTCTAGCCATGAGCAAACTCTTGGAATTCTGTAACAAGGTCAATAAAAATCTGAACAACGAAAAACCTATACTAGAAGAAGCAAAGCAAACTCTAGTGGAATTGTTAGGTGTGCTTGGGATAGATATTAAAAAAGAAAAGAAAACTAAAAATATAGAAGCTGAAAGCCACATCGATCTTCTACTGGAAATAAGGGAAAAATTGAGAGAGAAAGGTGAGTACGAACTAGCCGATCACATAAGAGAAAATTTGAAAAAATCTGGCATCAGCGTGGAAGATTCTGAAGAAGGCCCCACATGGTACGTATCCTAGCTTTGTTCCGTTTGCAAAGAGTTGGTTATGCTTAGGTCCCTTTTCAAAGATCTCTCTATGGATGAAGAGGGATTGATCCATGCTAGGACGCTTTCATCGTGGTAATCTTTGTCCTTTTTGCCACCCCAAATACCAAATAAAACAGTACTCAATTTTGGCAGACGGATGGCTCCATACATCAGAGCAAGGTCGTGTAGAAGATTTAAAACGATAGACGCGTCAACGGTCTTCCTTTTAGGTATGCTGGGGGGCATCTCCAAAATGAAGAAAGCTATTTCGGAATTCTCCGCATGGTTCGCCATGTTTCTGTCTGTAGAGATTATGCCAACGTCGATGTTCTTATCCCATGTAAAATCTTCTAGTGATTCGACTATCCTTATATCGTTTCTTTCAGCGTCGGTTTTTGAAGCGTCTGCTTTAACTCTAGCGGCGTTTAGCTCACCCCTTAAATAATTTAATTCCTGGGTGGCAAATTTGGCCTTTCTCGTCTCCAATGTACCACGATTCCTGAATTCATGTCGTATATCCCCTATCTCAGTATGCAGACACATCAACTTCATGTCTTCCCTTCCATACTTATAGCGGATATGATGATCTATTTCTCCTTCAACGATTGAGGAAAGTAGATAATCAAAATCCTTTGCCACTACTGTCACGTCTTCGTAACGCAAAGGAAACCGGCGCGATATCAAGCGGTAGTAAGCGATGTTAGTATCGATGGATAAAAAAACCGCCTCGCTAGAAAGTCCTGGATCCTTTTCACTCCTATATTGATATTTTATCCATTCCTTGAAGTCCGTCCAGTTCTCAAAATCTACGAAAGCTGATGATATCAAACATTCCTTGTATTCGTTGAAACCTGGGATCTCTTTATGGTCCCAATACTGTCCCCTGCCTATAGGAACTTCCAGATCGTCCTTGCCAGATAACTCGATCTCGTAGCCATCTTCTTTGAGAGCTATTTTTAAAAGACGGTTCTCGAAGTAAGGCTCTACGACCTCTATTTCATCTATACCTTCGTTCCGTAATTCGTTTAGAACCATCATCAGTTGATCTTTGGTCATTATCTCTCTCATTCAACATCACCCCTTACTTTGATATCTTTCAATTCAACTCTAGTTTTATCTATGGAGGGATAAGGAACCGACATATGCTCTTCATCCAAGTAAAACAAACAAAATATATTTGCAAAGTCGTTTACGTCTGAATGAACTAGAACATCCGCGGATAAATATTTGGTACCTCCAGTTATATCAATAACTATTTTTTCGTCTCCTTTTTTATTCAATATGCTTTCTATTTTTTCTCTAGGTTCTTCTTCGCCAATAACATAGGTATTTATCTCCAGATCTATATTGTAGTGATCTAGTATCTTTTTGATATTATCATTTACACTTGATATATACTCTCTTTCCTCACTCAATATATAGAGATCATCAGGACGAAAATCAGTCTCTTTGACCACGGCCCAAAGACCGTTTATCGTATCCCACGGTTCGTCTCCTGCCAACACAAGATATGTCGTCATCTGCTTTGCCTCGGTTCCATGAATACCTCACTGGTAAATAGGGATTACTGTTGATTTGGAGATTTGCCACATCTCATCTGTATCATTAGTAAACTTTAAATCTAGCCTAAGTAGGTATCATCCAAGGGAAAGATTACATGACTAATCTGTATGTTGCAAGGCATGGAGAAACTGAATGGAACAAAGAAAGGCGACTGCAGGGTTGGAAGGACGCTCCTCTTACAAAACTAGGTGAAGCACAAGCAAAGTCATTGGGTGAAAGACTGAAAAAAACTTCACTTGATATAGCATATACGAGCCCCCTGGGAAGAGTGAGATCCACTGCTAAAATAGCTCTTGAAGATATTTCCATACCCCTCAAAGAAAATGAGAGATTGAAGGAAATAAACCTAGGGGAATGGGATGGTATGAGATCGAAAGATGCTAGAGAGAGGGATCCTGAACTTTACAGAAAGGCGTTAGAAGAACCTGACCTATTTAACCCTCCTTGGGGTGAGAACTACTATGACCTCAGAGAGAGAGTCGTGGAAGCCGCTAAAGATATATTATCAAATAACAGAGGAAAGAACATTCTTTTAGTGTCGCACGGATTAGCATCAAAAACACTTATTTCCTACTTCGAAGAAAGACCTGTGAAAGATCTGAGAAAACCACCTACCATAAGGGAATGTAGTCTCAGTCTTATAAAATTTGATGAGGATAATTTTAAAGATTTAAAAAAATGTGAGATAGTACTTTACGGCGACACTTCTCATCTCGACGATTTATGATCCTGATGGAGCCACCGGCGGGATTTGAACCCGCGGTCTATGGTTTACGAAACCATCGCTTTAGCCAGCTAAGCTACGGTGGCATCACGAGATTTTTAATCGAGTGAAAGGGGGAATTTTATTCCCACGCAATTTTCTGCGAATATTCTACCTGGTGGCATTCTCTCGTATTTATCCTTTTAAGATATACGCAGACAATGTTTTAGTTTACAATAATATTAGTTAGGGTGTAGAATGCTTGCAAGGTTATAAGTTTTATGTGGGTTGGAACGAGGGGTTTTTAAACCCCGTTTCCATTACCCACATGTTTCAAATGCAAAGAAGAAAAGCACCTATCAGATAT
>PUNG01000126.1 GCA_003551675.1 Thermoplasmata archaeon | reverse complement strand
TGTTAGTGGGGTCTGAAGAATCTTCGTAGTGAACACTCCCTGTTGAATAACTATTTTGAACGTGTCCTCCTTGGTTACGACCCATGAATCCGCCGAACTGTGTGCTTGTGCCCGATATACGTGTCACGCTTCCAGTCGAATAGCAATCTGATATCGTTCCCAGCCAATTCCTACTTCCTACAAAACCACCGACTTCATCGATCCCATATACATCTCCTATTGCATAACTAGTGGATACTTCTCCTTTATAATTGTGTCCTAGAAGGCCGCCTACCCGAACTTCTCCTACGACATACACATCGGCATATGAGTTAGATATCTCACCATAACGATTTCCTCCTACTAGTCCTCCGGTGCGAGAGCCTTGAACGTATCCTGTAGCGTATGAGTTGTCTACAACCCCTTCATTACGCCCGGAAAGTCCTCCCGTACTCCCCTCTCCTACTATATCAACATCGATCACACCTACATCTTCTATCACTCCTCCTTCACCAACGTAACAGAATAATCCTATATATCCTTCGGCAGACCTATCCACATAGACGTTTTTGATCTCGTATCCGTTACCATCGAAGGTTCCATGGAACCGTGAATCCCCATCGCCCAATGGTTTCCAGCCCAGAGCATCACCACCTTCTTTATCGGTCTCTATCCAGTAGTCCTCGTCCTCTTCAAAATCTTCCGAACTCTCGTGTTCTTCTATGGAGTAGTAGTTGAGACCTTCGTGTTCAACTAGATCATTCGCCTCATATATGGTGTTCTCTTCCCAATTACCTCTATCGACTAGTTCGTTAGCCTGTTCAGAGGCTAATTCACCATAACCTTCCGTGTTCTCATCTAGATCGTTCATCAAAATATAGTCGCCTAAAAGGTCCTCCCTCACCGCATCTAGATCATACCAATCGTGAATCTCTTGGGCCGCTTCCTTTTCACCAACTTTTCCCTCTTCCGCCTCGCCTCCAACCGCTATCAGCATACCGCTGAAGAGCAGAGAGAGTGCGATGGCAAATACGATCATTTTATCTTTCATATTATCCTCCAAAGCGGATTGCAATACCGTTTCGAATATTAAAATATTCGGGTCAAGGCACCTGTTATATTCAAGGACGAAAGAATCTGGAGTCTATGAATGTATCTGCTTTTTTTAAGGGCTATCGTAGATAGCCCCACATGTTTTTAATGCATTTTTGTTTTTTATAGGCTATCTTGGATAGCCTAACATCTTTTTGATGCATCTTTTTCGAAAAAAGATGCGAGGGAAGGGAACCTAACGCCAATTTGTATACAACTACGGTACGATCCTCGCCAGTGGCTCTAGTGTATCTACACGTAAATCTAAGGTTCAGTGTGCGCTGGGTCCATCATCATTACGGTTCAAAACACTTTTTCCGTTCTTCTTGTTTGTTTGCTCTAAATTGCTATGGATAAGAAAAAAGAAGTGGTTTTTTACAGATTTTTACCCGTATCTATGAAGTGCTACTGCTTCTTTTTCTGGTATATCGCCACGGCAATTATTATACCAAGAACTAGGATCATGGATGTAAATCCTGGGGTGTCTTCATCTTCTTCGAAGTGGGCTGTTATCTCCTTATCCTCGTCCATCGTTATGGTCATCTCTTCTTCTGTTCCCTCATAGTTTCCTGTCCACTCGACGAAGTACCAGCCTTCTTCTGGGATCGCTTTCAGGTTTACATCCGTACCATCTTCATAGGTCCCAGTCCAGCCGTCTTCGACTTCTTCACCGTCGACTTCTACCGTGGCCTCTCCATCAATGTTAATCGTTAGTTCGACTTCTTCCTCCTGCCATCGTAGGGCAGGATAACCTGCATTTTCTTCATGATCTTCTACAAACTCATGATTTCCATCCAACCAAATATCCTCAAAATCCCATCCTTCATATGTATCTTCATCGTATTCCCATGTCATCTCTTCTGTAGTCCTGCCTTCGCCACCATCAGATTCATTCTGCCTGCTAGTTTCGATGTTCCAGTAAGAGTTATCCACTGTGCCCTCCTCGTTCAACCCCACAAGCCCGCCTACACTACTATCACCGCTTACATTGCCAGTGGCATACGAGTTCTCTACTGTGCCACTGTTCGTTCCAACGAGCCCGCCTACCCCCCAGTCACCGCTCACGTCTCCCGTTGCATACGAGTTCGACACCGTGACTTCGTAGTTCAATCCAACGAGCCCACCAACATCTTCCTCGCCGTTCACGTCTCCCGTTGCATACGAGTTCTCCACCGAATCAACATTCAATCCAACGAGCCCGCCTACAAACCCCTCACCGCTCACATCTCCTTCAGCATACGAGTTCTCTACTGTGCCACTGTTCTCTCCTACGAGCCCGCCTACCCTTTCTTTTCCTTCTACGTTTCCTACAGAATAAGAATTTATAGCACCTCCTGAGCCTACAAGACCGCCTGTAATGTTTTCCTCTCCCATCACATCTACCGATGCGCTTGAATTTGATGCATGTCCAATCCCCAAAAGCCCGCCGACTATTTTACTTCCTGCCACCATACCTTCCGCACGGGCATTGATCACTTCACCCCTGGCGCTCCCTACCAGACCGCCTACGATACCCATCTCACTTTTTAATTCTCCAGTTACATTTCCCACAAAGTAAGAATTTCTTACACGGGTATCGAGCCAAGCCTGACCCACAAGTCCTCCAACAGTGTGATTTCCACTTACCGTTCCACTAGCGAACGATTTCTCTATGATGCCGTAATTTCCTCCCACAAGTCCTCCAACGTTAGAACTGCCAGTAACTTCTATATCGACCAGATTCAGATTTTTAACTGTGGCATTGAAATCATACCATCCAACTTGTGCGAACAATCCAACACTAGTTTCTTCCGGACGTTCGATATATAATTCTTCTATCCTGTATCCGTTGCCATCAAAACTTCCGTTGAAGGGGTTCCACCATTCACCTATCGGTTCCCACCCTCTCCCATCATTCGCATCAGTTCCGGCCAATTCGTTATAACCCTCAGTATCTTCGTCCAGATTGTTCATCAATACATAATCGCCGTTCAAATCATCCCGCACATCGTTGAGATCATACCAGTCGTGGATTTCCGTCGGATTCTCCTCAGCAACGCCTTGGTCTGTCAATGTCTCTTGATTTTCAGTTTCTACCTCATACTCAGAAGCAAGAGCTACACCAAAAACACTTCCTACTAGCAGTATCACTACACCAAAGACCAATACACTTCTCATTTTACCTTCCATATTTTATCCCTCTTCTCCTCTTTGTTTTTTTTCTATTTACTTTCACCTAAACTCGTAACGCTTCTACACATTTTTGTCTTTATATAAATATTACGACACCCTCCTCCCTTTCTCCTTCCACTTTTATCCTGATTTTCAAATCTATTTGTTACCAAACGATAGTCAAAGACGTAACTTTTACTGATTTTTTCTACGTCTTTGACTAGTTGAGGAGGACATAACGAATTTAATATGAGTTATGTCTTCCTCTAGAATTTGGCACACCATCTCCGTTTGATGCAGGAATTCCGCCCGTCGAAAATAGCTCGGAATCAGCCAACTCTCCAAAGTGAAATACAGACCGCAGAAGACCTCTTTTTACATGATATCAACTCCGCCTCTCCTCCTTTTTTCTCTCTGCCTAAACCCTTGCTGATAGCCTCTATCGAAGGACTCATTATAAATTTTTACCAGCACCGTGTCGTCTACCTTCTTAAGATTCCTTTCATCTATAACTAACTTCTCTCTCACAGCGTCAGTGGCTTTCTCTACGGTGATTTATTACACCCTAATTTGTGGGTCCTAACCTAATTCGAAGTAGATTATTGAGGCTCTCTGCCGCTGTGATCGCAGTCTATACACAGAGTGCAGGTGTTGCTTCATCAATACCGTCCGATTAAGTCGAATTTTATACTTACCGTTTGAATCTCCTCCTCGGCGTCATCCTTACATTCTAACTCTTATTGGAAAGGCTGTGCAGTATATCTTGGCTGAATAACGGGGAAATTAACGCCTATTTGTATACAAAATATCTCTCTACTTCTCCAACTCTTCAACCATCCAGAAAAATAAAAGTATGCGTAGGAACTCACTACGTTCGCTCCTCCTTTTCAATCACATTCCTCGCTACTCTCGGAAAGGTAATTGAATGCCACAGAATCAAGGATTCTGTTCACTTTCCATTTTCTCCTGTTCATTCGAAAATATTGAAAATGCGAGGGACATAAGTCCCTCTTTACTTCGGAAGGCTGTCGCCTTCCTGCGTATGCGTAGGAATGGAACTCAAAGTCTATTTATATACAGCCTTGTTTTTTTTAAGGGCTATCGCAGATAGCCCTACATGTTTTTAATGCATTTTTTTATCAAAAAAATGCGAGGGAAGGGATTCGAACCCTTGGACCCCTACGGGACAAGGCCCTGAACCTTGCGCCGTTGGCCATGCTTGGCTACCCTCGCAAGTTGGAGTGAGTTTACGAGCGAAACTTGCGTGTTAGTGGAAATCTTTTCCGCGTAACTCGCAGAAATGAGCGTATGCGAATTTCGAGAGTGTTTTGGAAGCTTTGCTTCCGATCGTCACTCGCTTTAGGAGCGAAAAGGTTTTTTTTGAGCGAGTAAAGCGAGAGTGAACAGGAACTTTGTTCCTGTGGAACCCTCGCAAGTTGGAGTGTGTTAGTGAAAATCTTTCCGATAGCCACTCGCAGAAATGAGCGTATGCGAATTTCGAGAGTGTTTTGGAGGCTTTGCTTCCGATAGCTACTCGCTTCATCAGTGAGTAGATTGAGAAATTATGCTAGAGTGATAAAGGATAGACTCAGAAGAGAGTTTGATCGTTCCCTGTTGGTATATCTTGATCATCTTCGTCTTCTTCTACCGCTTTTTCGATGCTTATCACTTCGACCCTGAATACCAGCGTGGTACCGGTCACTTCTTCGTTGAAGTCCAATATGATCTTATCCTCATGTGGTATGGCTATACCTTCACCTTCACTCGATTGGCCCGCCCTCATCTCCATATCCGGAACTTCTGCAAACTTTTCATCGTATCCAGCTAGAATTTCCGCATCGACTCTCATAGCTCTCGATATCTCATGTTCGATCTCGATGATACCATCTCCATCTGCAGCGGAGGAATCGATATGAGTAACGTGACATTTCCATCCTTCCTCCATATATGCACCGTAGACCTCGCCTACGTCGGGATCGTTCCTGATTATCAACGAATCTCTGTCTATGGATATGATGGTAACATCCCATCCCCAGAAGGGCGATTCAACTACCATGTTAGACCTGGCTTCCCCGTATAACGATTCAAACAACTCCTTATCTATCCTTTCGTATACAGGACGCGTTTCACTCCTATCTAATTCGAAGACCAGGTCTTCGCTCTTATCGCCGTAACCTTTTTCAGGTGGTACTTCGAAGATGCGAGATTCTCCTTCCTTCATCCCTTCAATGTTCTCATTCCATCCGTCGATCACACCTTCGCCAAGGGTGAATTCGAAGGGCGTACCTCTTTCTCTCTCTTCATGGTATGTCAATGTAAATCTAGGCTCATCGACATTGGGTATGGTATGATAAGATGTGTCGAATATCCGCCATTCGTCGTAGATCCTTTCATCTCTTAAGTGGCCGGTGTAGTGGATCGTGACCAAATCACCTTCTTCTGCGATGATCTTTTCTTCGACTTCTTCTTTGAAGTAGAACTCTCTCACGCCTAGTATACCGCCTGCCGATATAGCGATAATCATGATGACTATCGATAGTATTGAAATCCATCTTTTCATGCTGAATCAATAAGCGAAAGATGGATTGGTATAATAAATGTTATGGATGAAACGAGCTATCGATGCTTAATTATTTATACAAAAACGAATTTCTAGTAGCTCGTGAAAAAAATGAAGTCGGTCGTGATAGTAGGTGGACAGTGGGGAGACGAAGGTAAGGGAAAGATAACAGACTATTATGCTGAAAAAGCAGATTATATAGTTCGGTTTCAAGGAGGTAACAATGCGGGTCACACCATCGAGATAAACGATGAAAAGTTCAAGCTCCATCTTTTACCCTCTGGTTTGCTACGTAAGGATAAAAAATCGATCATAGGCAACGGCGTCGTTGTGGATCCTAAGGTACTGATCGACGAGTTGAACGCACTAGAAAAAAGAGGTATCGACGTCTCTAACCTGATGCTTTCAGACAGAGCCAATCTGATAATGCCTTACCATAAAGCGGAAGATGCACTTCAGGAAAAGTTGAAAGGTAAGCTAAAAGCGGGAACTACGAGGAAAGGTATAGGACCCTGTTATTCGGATAAGATGGCTCGTTACGGTATAAGAGTCGCCGATCTATACAATCCTGGCTCTTTAAAGAAAAAATTGCAGAAAGTCATCCCGATAAAGAACAAAATATTCAAGGCTTTTGAAGTTGACGAGGGATGGGATGTTGAGGAAGTCTGTGAGGAGTACATCGCTCACGGAGAGACACTAGAGCCCTATGTAAAGGACGTATCAGTTATCCTCCACAAAGCTTTAGAAAGAGATAAGACCTTGCTTTTCGAAGGTGCTCAGGGCACCCATCTAGACATAGACCACGGAGTTTATCCCTATACCACCTCTTCGAACACCATCTCGGGCAACGCTTCTACCGGCAGCGGTATAGGCCCTCTGAACATCTCATCGGTGGTGGGCATAGTAAAGGCCTATACATCCAGGGTCGGAACGGGGCCCTTCCCCACGGAATTAGAAGACGAAAAAGGAGATCATATCCGTGAAAAGGGTAACGAGTACGGTACCACCACGGGAAGACCTAGAAGAGTGGGCTGGTTGGATCTGGTGATGGTGAGATACTCCGCGAGAGTGAACTCATTCACAGGTCTAGCCGTGACCTGTGTCGACGTGCTTTCAGGTTTAGACGAGGTAAAAGTCTGTACTCATTACCGTTACCAAGACAAAAAAATAACGAATTTTCCCGCAGATATAGAGCTTTTGAACCATCACGAACCGGTCTACAAAGAGTTCGAAGGTTGGGATGAACAGGATTGGGACGAAGTCACCAAAAAAGGTTACGACGCACTAGCGAAAGAGATCAAAGAATACCTGCAGTTCATAGAAGAAGACACTGGAACACCGATAAAACATGTTTCTATAGGGCCAAAAAGAGAACAGACGTTGAAAAAATAGAACATCAATTTTTCTTTCCTTCTACCGTTTCCCTCTCTTTCCGTCTCATATTTTCAAAGTAATCTCTTATATCCTCTCGGACTTTGGTAGGGTACTCTTTATCTAGACATGCAAGACAGAGTTGGTCTTTTTTTTTCGCTATACCTTTTACCAGACCGTCTATGTTTTGATATGTCAGAGAATCCGCTCCGATCTCTTTTTTTATCTCCCTTATGGAACGGTTCGCAGCTATCAATTCTTCCTGGGTAGGTATATCTATGCCGTAGTAACAGGGCGAAACGATGGGAGGGCAGCCCACCAAAAAGTGTACCTCTTCTGCATTACAGTTTTTCATCAATTTGATCAATTTTTTTGAAGTCGTTCCTCTCACTATACTGTCATCTACCAAACCTATCTTTTTTCCCTTCACCTCTTCTATTATGGGGTTCAGTTTGGTCTTTACAGCGGTTTCTCTCGAAGTCTGGTCCGGCATGATAAAGGTCCTTCCGACGTACCTGTTCCTCAGCAAACCTTCTCGGTATGGAAGGTCCAGCTCCTCGGCGAGTGCAAGAGCGATGGTCCGTGCAGTGTCCGGTACCGGGATGACAACGTCCAATTTTTTATTTTTCTTCTGCCATTCCTTTGCAAGTTCTCGGCCCAACCGGAAACGTGCCTCGTAAACGTTTATCCTCTCTATGGTAGAATCAGGTCTAGCAAAGTAAACCCATTCAAACATGCAGTGGTTCGTTTTCTCATTCTTCAACTGCCTAGCCTGATATGATTTATCCTCTTTTATCAATATCGCTTCTCCGGGAAGAACTTCTCTCAACACCTTGTATCCTAGGATGTCCAAAACTGTGTTTTCCGATGCGACTCCAAAGCTGGTACCGTCCAGATTGACTTTTTTACCGAATACCATGGGTCTTATCCCTCTTGGGTCTCTGAAAGTGAAGAGGCCCAAACCCGGTATGAGAGTCACCACCGAATAACTCCCGTTCAGGTTATCCATGGTTCTTTCCGCGGCGACAAAGAGTGCGTTTTCGTCGATCTCGCTCTCTTTTTCGAGCTCTTTGGCGAAAACATGTAGGATCAATTCAAGGTCACAGGTGGATTTTAGATCTAGGTCGTATTTTTCAACCATCTCTCTATAGTTGACTATGTTGCCGTTATGGGCCATGCCCATCTCTATGGGATTTTCTATCTTGAAAGGTTGTGCATCCTGTTCTACGTTCGATCCGATGGTGGGGTATCTTACGTGGCCGATACCGTTGGATCCTTCCAACTCTTCCAAGATAGATTCATCGAAGACTTCACCTATCAGACCTTTATCTTTTTTGAGAACGGAATCTTTTCCCTCTGAGGTGTACATACCGGCACCGTTCTGTCCTCGATGCTGGATAGCGAAGAGGCCCGTATATAGTTCCGCCGAGGCATTGTTCGTGCCTAATATTCCGATTATACCACACATGTTGACCAACTTTGACTTTTGATGCGCATGAAAACGAATTCTAATAAGATTTAAACCTATCGCTTGAACTTTCTACAAACGTCGATGAAGTTTTCAAAGATCTTCATCCCGTATTCCGTATGGTCCACTTCTGGGTGAAATTGAAGTCCGTATAATTTTTTAGTTTTATGTTTGAATGCTTGGATAGGGCAAGAATCAGAATAGGCGAGTTTTATCATATCGGGTCCCAACTCTTTTATCTCATCGTTGTGAGACTCCCATACCACGAACTCGTCTTCAGTACCTACGAATAGATCGTTCTTCTCGACTACTTTCAAGACGGTCTTTCCGTATTCCGGATTCTCCGCGCTGCCTGTTACCCCACCAAAGTATTTGGCTATGAACTGCGCCCCTACGCAGATACCGAGTATAGGCACATCTGATCTCTCGATATACTCCTCAGTTCTTCCTAAACTCATGTCTTCATCGGATATACGAGGGGCTCCGCCTGAAAGAACCAACCCGTCAACCTCCAACTCTTCAACAGGAGTATCATTGGATACTATTTTAGATCTCACTCCCAACTGTTTCAAAACTCTCCATTCCCGATGTGTCCACTGTCCTCCGTTGTCGATCACATATATCCTCATCGATCATTCACCTGAATTTTTATCCAGTATCGTCTCAACGAAGGCCAAGAACAGCGGCGCCGGTTTCATGGGTCTGGACTGGAACTCGGGGTGGAATTGACAGCCTATATAGAATGGATGATCTTTTAATTCAAGCATCTCCATCCTTTTTTTGTTGGGAGAATATGCGCTGAAAAGTAACCCTTTAGATTCTATCTCATCCTTATACTCCAAGTTTACTTCGTAGCGGTGCCTGTGCCTCTCAGAGATCTCATCTTTCTGGTAGATATCATGTGCTTTAGTACCTTGATCTATCATGATCCTATCAGCACCTAAACGCATGGTGCCCCCCATCTTGTCGATACCCCTCTGCATGGGTAACAGGTCTATAACTGGGTGCGGTGTCTTTTCGTCGAACTCGTAACTGTGAGCATCTTCGTAGCCTAGAACGTTCCTTACAAATTCCACCACCGAAAGCTGAAAGCCCAAGCAGATCGCCAACATAGGTAATTCGTTCGTTCTAGCATAATTCAAAGCGTCTATCTTTCCTTCCATCCCTCTATCCCCAAAGCCTCCAGGTATCAAAAGTCCATGTACGTCTTTCAACAGTTCTTCGGGGCCATCTTTTTCCTCCAACTCTTCCGATTCTACATACTTTATGTTTATCCTGGTTCTGGTTTTAGCTCTGCAGTGGTTCAAAGCCTGTTCATAGCTCACGTAGGCATCTTCCAACTCTGTGTATTTTCCCACGATGGCGATATCTATCTCAGAAGAGGGGTTTTCGAATCGTTCGAGGAAATTTTTCCACTCTTCCATCTGGTGAAATTTTTCCACGCATATGTTCTCTTTTTCTTCCAAAACTTTTGAGAGGTTTAGACCTTCCATCACACATTCCGTTATCCCTTCGTCTTGGAGGATCAGAGGAACACGATATATGTTTTCGGCGTTAGGGGACGAGACCACAGCTTTTTCCGGCACGTCGCAGAACAAAGATATCTTTTTCTTGGTGGATTTTTCAAGTTTATTTTTGGACCGCCCGACTATTATATCCGGCTCTATCCCTATCTCTCTCAAGGCTTTAACTGAGTGCTGGGTCGGTTTAGTTTTCTGTTCGCCGACCACGTCTAACTCCGGTACCAAAGTCGTATGTACAAAGAGGGCGTTGTTCTTTTCTTCACCTACGTCCATGTGGAGTTGCCTAACGGCCTCTAGGAAGGGCATGCTCTCTATGTCGCCTACGGTACCCCCGAGTTCTATCAACACTATATCCACACCGGTGTCGTCAGCGACTTGCCATATCTTCCTGTTGATCTCGTCGGTGATATGAGGTATTATCTGAACAGTCTTACCCAGGTACTCTCCGGCCCTTTCCTTCTCTATAACGCTGCGATATACTTTGCCCGTGGTTATATTATCTTCTCCGATCAGATCGGTATCTAAAAATCGTTCGTAATTTCCAAGGTCTAGGTCCGCTTCGGTACCGTCTTTTAAAACAAAAACTTCTCCATGTTCAAAGGGGTTCATGGTCCCAGCGTCGCAGTTCAAATATGGATCTATCTTTATCGCTGTAACGGTAAAACCTTTCGCCTTCAACAACTTTCCAAGAGAAGAGGTAACTACGCCTTTACCTAAACCCGACATAACGCCGCCCGTGATGATTATAAATTTCGTCATTTTACACGGGAGGAAGCAAAGAGGGTAGATGTGTTTAAACTTTTTGCTCCCCGAAAAGGTAAACTTCAAAAGACTTGAGTCGTTAGGTAGTGCGGCTTCAAAAAATATATATGGAAATGAGTAGATTAGAGTTAAGGCATGACGGAGCGATTAATCTTATATGTGGAAAATAGTCCGGTCGAGTCAGGAGGTAGAGTTAGAGTTAACCGCGATATCTTCGAGGGATTTGAATTTAGTGAAGGAGAGATGGTGGTAGTGAGTTCGAAAACAAAGGATATATTAGTCTCCATATATTGTGACGAGATGATTGAAAACGGAAAAATAAGCATAAGATTAAAGGATAGAAAAAAATTAGATGTCGACGAAGGTGATGAAGTGGAAGTAAGAAAACACCAAAAGCTACTCCAAAAACTTCTATAACCCGGTGATATTATGAAAGTGATCATAATCGGTGCCGGTGAAGTCGGTCGATCCCTCGCAGAGTCCATAAGAAGAAAAGGGCACGACGTGATAATAGTAGATAAATCTGAAAAGGCATGCGAAAAGGCTAGGTATCTCGACGTTAAGGTGGTGAAGGGAAACGGTGCGAGACCAGAGTTGTTGAACTCCCTAGATATCAAGGGATCCGACTATTTTTTTACCGCGACCGACAACAATGAAGCAAATCTTGTAGCTTGTTCCATGGCCAAATCCGTCGGTTGTAAGACCATGGCGAGGATAAAGGGTTTAGAGTACATCACCAAAGAAGTATCACAGAGATTTACGCCCATCGGCGTGGACTATGCGGTTTCTCCTGAACTGTTGGTAGCTAGAAAGATAGCCGATGTGATCACTGTCCCATTTGCCATAGATCGAAACATATCCATGGGCGGAAAGCTCAAAGTGACTGAATTCAAGGTATTGACCACTTCTCGGATAAAGAATAAAAAAATAAAGGATATAAGATTTCCAAAAAATATCAACCTAGGTGCTATCGTAAGAGAGAATCAAGTCATCGTACCCCACGGTAAAAATGTGGTGAGGGAAGACGATACACTCATAGTGATGACCGAGGGAAAGAAGGCGGAAAAAAAGATATTAAAACTTTTAGGTACTAAAAGATCGTCGGTGGAAAGGGTCATGGTGGTGGGAGCTACATCCATAGGGATAAACGTGGCAAAAAAATTGAAGAAGAGGGGAGTCGACGTAAAGATCATGGACGAGTCCAGAAAAAGAGCTAGAAGGGCTGCCGAAATATTGAAGGACGTTGAAGTCATGAGGGGTGATGCTAGAGATAAAAATCTGCTTGTAGAGGAGGGTATCTTAAGGATGGATGCTCTGGCATCTACAGCACCCTCTGAAGAGTACAACGTTCTCGTCTCTCTTTTGGCGAAGGTGTATGGTGTAGAAAAGACCGTGGCCGTGGTGCAAGAACTAGGAGTAAAATCGCTCATAGAAACTATCGGTATAGATCTAGCAGCTTCTCCGCAGCTTCAGACCGCTAACACCATGTTGAGGTTGGCCAGAGAACTCAACCCCTTGAAAGCCGTTCCCATCCACGGTGGAGATATATACCTTTTGGAGATGCATGTTGATGATGATTCACCGATAGTTGAAAAAACCATCGCTCAAAGCGATCTCCCTCCTGAATGCATAATCGGAGCCATAATCAGGAACGGAAAAACCATAATACCCCGCGGAGAGGAAAAATTCAAAGCAGGTGATCAGGTGCTTACCTTCGTTTTGAAAGAGGAGATAAACGCCGTGGAGGATGTATTCTAACATGCGATGGAAAGTTGTTATCGGTAACCTCGGTTCTATCCTGAAAATTTTTGGTCTGGCGTTCTTAGTTCCAGTTATACCCGCTTTTTACTACCAAGAGGCCCCTGTATTCTTCGGCTTTTTACCATACAATGCAGTGGTTTTTCTCTTGATGTCTTCGTTGACCGTGACTCTAGGTATACCTGCCAAAGCATACGGAAGAGCAGAAGATTTTCACCACAACGAGGCCATAGTTTTAGTAAGTTCCTCCTGGCTTATATTAGCTCTGATCTCATCTCTTCCTTTCTTTTTGACTTTCACCCTTTCATGCCCCATCGATGGATTCTTCGAAGCCATGTCGGGCATCACCACTACAGGGGCTACCGTTTTGCCTTTTCCTTTAGAAGACCATCCCCAAAGCATATTGCTCTGGCGTGCCGTCCTTCAGTGGATAGGAGGTATGGGTATAATCGTTTTATCCGTGGCCATTTTGACCAAGTTGAGCAGCGGCGGATTGAGTCTTTTAGAGGCCGAATCCCCTGGCCCTTCTATAACCAGATTGAAACCGAAGATAAAAGAGACCGCTAAGATCCTCTGGTTTCTTTACTCACTCTTCACTTTATTGTTGTTCATCCTACTTCTGGGGGCGAGAGTGGGTGTTTACGATGCAGTCTACCATTCTTTTACCACCATGCCCACGGGAGGATTTTCACCCCATACCGAGAGCGTCGCTTATTTTTCTTCCGTCGTTCAATGGATAATAATATTTTTCATGATAATAGCCGGTGTCAACTTTTCACTCCATTACCAATGTTTTATAGGTAATCCTAAAAAGATGTTAAAAAATCCTGAGTTCAGGACGTATCTATTTATCATCTTCGGAGTCACTATTGTGATCACACTGCTCAGCGTGGTAAGCAGTGTTGCTGATATTTCGGTCCTCGACGCCTTATTTCAAGTGGTATCGGTCATGACCACAACGGGCTACACAACGGTAAATTTTGATGCGTGGCCGGAACTATTCCGGTTGTTCTTATTATTGCTCATGTTCATAGGAGGTTCAGCAGGCTCCACCGGTGGAGGCATAAAGGTACTCAGGATCCTTCTCATCTTCAAGATGGTCAAGAGAAAGCTAATAGAGTTCATCAATCCTCGAAGAGTCATGGTGGTAAGGATGGGAGATACGGTGGTAGAAGAGAACACCTTGAACACCATAGCGATGTTTTTTGTCGCCTATGTTATCATATTTGCTATAGGAGCCATCATCATGGTGGGTCTTACCGGTGATATGATCTCGGGTATAGCTGCATCTGCAACGTCTTTAGGGAATGTCGGTCCCGGTTTAGGATTAGTGGCAAGCGATTTTAGGTCGGTCCCTGCAAGCGGAAGGTTGATCATGTCTCTATTCATGTGGATAGGTAGGTTGGAGATATTTACGGCGGTGGTTCTATTCAATCCTTCGCTTTACAAAAAGAGTAAGCTGCGTAATTTACTCAGCTTCGAGATAAGAAAGTAAAACCATACCGTTTTTTGTGATACCTATATTCATACTCCCGGTGCGATACCCCAGAGGCTGAGTACTACGTAAAAAAGACTCAAAGAAGCTATACCCATGGGCACGAATGAAAGGTCTTCGTCCGTTAACAGTACGGAAGCCACACCCAATGTTCCGAAGACGATGAGATGATGTATCTCGTGGAACATGATCGCCGGCAGGAACGCTATACCCAAAAGGATCAAGGGAAGATTCAATCCGGAGGAGTCCAACCATTCGGATATCTTCCCTTCTTTGAGTAGGTGGGCTAAAACGTTTACGATCAAGATCAGGAAGAATAGTATCAACATCAGGCCTATGACTTCAGAGGTGATACCCGGAGACCTTGATAAATCTAAAGTGGAGAACTCGCCGGTGTAGGTATCATATTCCCTAGTTTTCCAGAATGCAGGCGTCATAACACCTATGAAATAGATCACTGAGCACGCAACAGAGTAGACAACACCAGGATATATCTTAGAAGTTTCTTCCCTTTTTCGGAAAGAAAGATATATCAAACCTGTAGCTAGAAGAAAGATCAAAGTGATCCTGATGGGGCCCATGAGGAATGCAAAGGAACCACCCGCTAAAAGAGAGATTATAGCCATATTTCGAGAGTAGCTCTTGGGGAGTATTTTCTCCTCCTTATAATAATCTGAAATAAAACATCCAAAACAACCCAGGAGTAATCCCATGGCTGCGATGTAAAATATGTAGGGGAAATGTAGAACGTAGGTAGGATCTATGGCCCACCCCTTGGAGAAGTCAGGGTCTAAGAGGTGAAGTACGGCACTTCCCAGGAGGGCTGAAACAAAGGTGGGAAGTATATACGTGATCTTCAAGGTAGATAATATCTTCTTGAGCACGGATCTATATCTTAGGCGCATGGAGAGGAACACGAAACCCGTAGATATGATGAAGAAAAACATGGTCAGATACAAAGACCTCTGCTGCAGGGCCATATTCGTGGCGAGACCGCCTCCGTTAGATAATATCTCCGACATCCCGTATCCGTATTCTTGGATGAAGACGTAATACTTCGTATAGGGAGGGAACTTAAAAAAATCTAGTACCACCACATTTCCTTCCTGAAGAGATATGGACGTAGGGACCAATGAACTGATGAACCAAGCAACTACCCAAACTCCATAAGCGCCGAAAAAGATGGCGCCTACTTTCTTTAAAACAGGCTTGAATTTTTTTTCTGATATGAGTTTGATGGACTCCCATATCCGGACTTTTACTGCCACATAGAGCCCGCTCAAAGTTATGATCGATAATGCCATCCGCCTGAGACCGACACTTATATCCTCAGAAAAAAGCATTATCGGAGGATATAGATCGACGATCTTTTGATAGAAAGGGACGTCCGCCGCAAAATATGCATAGATTCCAGAATGTTCCGCTCCTGCGTAACCGAATATAAAATAGTCGACGAACGGAGGTACCATCACTATCGCGAACCCCGGGAGTATCGCATTATAGGTCTTCCAAAGAGGGGTATCGGCAGCTATAGAGAGTACTAAGGCTCCCATGATAAGGACGGGAAAGTTGAAAGCTATATGTTGGATCACAAGATATGTTGAAAAGACAGGATATTCATATATCAAGGACTCCGCTACTGAGCGTACAGTCCCGATCACTACCATGAATATAAAAGCAGTGAGAGGCGTGAATCGGTCCTTTTCGAAGAATTCTATCAACTGCTCTAGATAGCTAGAGATCAAACCTGGTTTTCCTTCTTGTTTTTTTCTCCAATCGGAATCTTTAGACATGTCCTGGTCAATCCATTAGGCTCTACTCCTATAATTCATTTTTGGAGCAAACACCAGGATCAAAAGGATAGTTTAGGTTTGCTGGGAAATTCCCAAGCCCCCCTACAAGTCATGCTTAATTTTTTATGGCCTGGCTTTTTCACCTTTAGGTCCATATTCCCTCTTTGCATCACCAGATCTAGAAGAGGAAAGATCCTGAAGGCTTTGAGACGTATCTTATCTGTTCGCTCCACTTTGAAATCGGCTTCTACTTTCATTCTATCTTCTTTGAACCCTTTAAAATGATAGTTACTAGGAGGTTTTTTATGTATGTCGTAGTCCAATTCATACTCGTTGGATCTGAACTTTGTAACGTCTTCGCCCAAACTCAAATACGCACGACCTTTACCTGTTTTACCCATCTGATGCTGCGCCAAAGAGAAGGAAACGATCTCATCTTTTATCTTTCCTATGCCGTGTCCCCATGTCCAGAGAGTATCGGATGGGATCCAATGTCCCAGGTTCGAGTCGATGTAGCCGACACCTTTGATCTCGTATGTTTTTCCGTCCACAAAGAGTTCTCCCTCCACTTCCGCCGAATTACATATGACTATCCAGTCCATCCACGAATCGACGGAGAATGACTTACCGAGATCTACATGGATACGGTCTCCCAAAGCTATTTGAGAAAAATTGAGATCCCAGTCAAAAGCATCGGTTTCACCTTTGATCCGCCATCCTCCTTCCCTTTTATGTTCTATCGATGCGGGTCCGAAAAACCAACGTTTCGAGCTTTTTAGATCACACTGGTTTTTGTGTATCTCTAAATATCCTATTTCATCTCCACCTTCATGGTAGATCGCGTATGATAATATGCATCTTTTCATCCCGAGTACGTTGTTTGGATTCCCTATTGAGTAACAGATAAATCCTTCGATCTCTTCAGTCGAGAATCCGAAATACTTCCATTCTAAGAACACGATATCGGATAAACTCCCTGAGCAATATTTTTTGAACCTCCAAAAGTCTTTTGTGCTCATAGATGGTCGTCTTTTGCAGGGTTTAAATATATATCAAATTTGTCCTTATGAGTTAGAGAGACCTGAGGTGATCAGGAGTCGAGTTGCCAAAGTTTAAATACTGATATCCTCGTCAGATCATCAAGTGGAGCCTTTAAAGCGCTGATGATAACGAGTCGGTATGGGGCATATGATGGATAAAATTAAAACACCCGCGTATAAAAAACCTCGTCTGAGGAATTTTTTGAAGTTGGCTTATCTCCTTTGGCTTGAAGTATATAGATCCATCTTTGGAAAAAAATTCGCCGCCGAATTTGACGTCACCTACAGATGCAACCTTAGATGCGACCACTGTTACAACTTACAGTTGGATAACGATATAGATAGGGATGTTCCTCTCGACCAGTGGAAAGCTCGATTCGAAAAGATGTACGACAAAGGGATAAGACTCGTTCAACTTATGGGTGGCGAACCTACGCTGAGGATGGATGTTATCCAACAGGCGGTAAAGACTTTTCCCTTTGTATACGTCTCTACTAACGGGTTGATAAAAATACCTGACCATTGGGATATAAAGATAATATTGTCCATCGACGGCATGAGAGAAAAAAACGATAAGATCAGAGGGGAAGGAGTATTTGACAAGGCGATCAAAAACTACCGAGGAGACGGCCGAGTGTTGATCAATATGGTTCTTACCATGGAGAATTATAACGATCTAGAAGATGTGGTTTTACTCGCTAAAAGATGCAACTTCAGCGGAGTGGTTTGCAACATATACAGCACTACTACATATGAAGAAGATAAAAAGATAAAAGGAAAGGATAGACAACTCATAATCGATGAACTCAGGCGCGTAAGAGCACTTTACCCTGAGACACTCTTGATGAACGAACCCATGATCAAGTGGTTCGAGGATGCTGACCATAAAGACCAGTGCCATTGGAGGGATCAAATAGACCACTATAACGTGGATTGGAGTTCTAGAGTATGTTACTCTGACGATCCAGATTGTGGTAACTGCGGCTGCATGGCCGGGGCGATGCAGCCTCCGTTCAAGATGGTAAGATACCCTTCAGATCTGATAAAGATAGTCACTTTTAAAAAGAGTTGAAAGCGGGCGCGGTCATATATGACCGATTAGTCTCAATAACAGATAAACGAGTACCGTGAAATACATACCAAAAACCGGTCGATGATCTTCCAAGAAGTAGAACAACAGAGATGAGATAACACCCGTTATCAACATGAACGTGATGTCCCAATACGTATGGAACATCACTCCGGGGGCCACGAAAAGAAACACTATAAATATAGACACGATCTTCTTTCCTTTTTCTAGACCAAAAACGGTATAAACATTTCTCACACCGGCCCTGCGATCACCTTCATAATCTGAAAGAGCATTGATCAAGGGCGAAACCGACAGAACTACAAGGATTATGATGGTCGCTTGTAGCACATCAGGGTAGAACTGTATACCGCGTTCGATCCTCATGGATGAGAGATATATGCCATCTCTCCATATGTATGGCGAATAAACACCAAATAAGAATCCGATCACGCTTCCTAAACCAACGCAGATATGTCCGTACAGCCTATCTCTTAGCCTTATGGGCGGTACAGAATATAGAACACCGAAGAGTATGCCTAAACAGGTCAAAAGGACCAAAGGAGGACCGAGGAGTAGGGAGATAAGTAAGGATAATAGAGCCGTAAAAACCAACATGTCGATGTAATGACGGGCTTCTAGACGTCCGGAAACAAGAGGCCGGTTGGGATGAACATGGTCGTCTATCTCTAAGTCGTAGAGATCGTTTAGCAGTGTGGTGAACTGCCAACCCAGAACGGGACACAGTGCCGCTAAGATGATGAAAGGTAGATGATTGATGGACGATATGGAGAGAGCCTCTACTTCAGATATGGTTCGAACGAATATAACTCCTAATAACGTCATCATGGCAAAATGAAGTGTTCGGAAAGGCTTGATGGTTCTGATCAGGTTTTTGAAAGTTCTGCCCAAAGAGACGTATGCAAAAAGTGCATAGACCACAAATATTTCTAACAAAAATAAGACCACTAAAAGATGATACTGTTGGTATCTTAATGATCCCATGGTCCATTCCGGTCGAAGAAAGAGATCCATGCTGAGCAATCCATATAGATCAAAATGAGGTCGGGCTCCGTTTATCAGTGAAATTCGGTTTACCATGAAAACGGGAAGATAGAAACCGATCACGCCTAGAAAGGCGATGATAGACCTAAACGTATCAGTCTTAGGGAACGTTTTTACTATCAAGATCGCCGATAGGATAACCACCAGTAACAAAAGACTCACACCTTCAGGAGTGACGAGACTTTTCGATACCTCTCCATAGATGAGGTATGAGATCAGCGGATTTAATGCTAGTATCCAAAAATATCTACTTATGTCCCGGATTAGAACGAAAGTTTTTTTATGGGAGAATACAAGACCCAAGACCACGAGTATGATCCCAAAGAAAAGAGCATAATGTAGCGTGTTAACGTAAAGTAAAATTAGCGACATGTCCGAGTTGCTCTGTATCATCCATCTTAAAACAGTATCCGTCGTACCTAGTATGATAAGGTAGATGAATAAAAAAGACGGTCCATGTTGTTTTATCAGGTCATAGGCTTTCATGAATTTTCACTTTTTTAAAGAAGGGGTAAGATAATTGATTTTTGGTCCGAAGAGACCAAAACCTTTCAATCCGGATCTTTCCCATCTTTTTTAGAAGTCAAAACAAAGTAAACCAATATCCAGATCGTAAAAAATGTGATCCCTCCTACAGCGGCCGTCGGGTCTTCTTGGATACGATGACCTATAGAAACTTCGACTTTTTCACTCGTTTCACTCTCTCCCATGGCGTTCACCGCCGCCACCTGGTAATCGTATCTTCCGTATCCTACGCCCTGGTCATCAACATAAGAGGAAGAAGTAGCCCTACCTATGACTTCGCCATCTCTGTAAACTTTGTAGTATAGTATGGGAGCCCCTCTATCTTCAGGTGGAGTCCAATCTAAATTTATATCGCGCTCGTCTCTCTCAAATTCCAAATTTTCTATTTTATCGGGGGCGGCAGCAGGTGTAGCGTCTGGAGTTTTTTCCAATTTTAGGGTGTATCTTCCGTAGTTCCCCTCTATACTTGAATCACCTTCTTCAGGCGCATAGATACACACGTAATACCTTCCTTCAGAAAGTATTATCTCTTCACCGGTGTAGTTCGAGTTAGGTGTAGTAGGGGGATATCCTTCGTAGGTGATGGATAAGGCAGGATACTTTTCTTGGTTAACATATATCCTGGGGTTCGTGCCTCCTGTAGACTCTATAGATAAGCGGGAAGTTTCTTCTATGTCCAGGATGTATGAATCTCCGCCGCCTCTTCCTATGTATTTTTCGACGGATCCGTATTCCATGTGCATCCCCTCGCCTTCGTAGTAATGCTCCGTTACGTCGACTTGTGACGGTAGTTCGTCAGTTTCTGTTCCAAATACATAGGCCAAGTCTATCATGTATTTGTAATCAGGATTATCTCTAAAGTAGAGATCACCGATTATACCGTAGTTCCGGCGAGCACTGAACGATTCACCTATAAAACTCCAATAAGTCGGTTCAGCCACGAACCATCTTGCGTTCCATGCATCGGCATCGACAACGTACCAGTCTCCCTCCCCTTCTCGCCATGTTGTATCGTACAAAGAATCTTCAAACCAAACCTCTACGGTGAAATGACCCATGAGTTCTGTTTCGTCGATGTATTCAGGTCGGGGGTGAGCTGAAACGATCCTACTAGGTATGCCGACAGCCCTCAGAAGAGCCGTCAATGCGATGGAGGTCTCGTCACACCACGCATTTATCTGCTTAGTCCTTTCGACTTCCGTTGGGTTCCTGATACTTTCCAATGTTTCGTCGTTTTCAGCGAGTATCTCAGCATCCTCAAGCTCCAGACCGGTGTAGTCTAAGTACATATAACCTTCCCTCTCGTCGTGATATAACGTTCCCTCTTCTCCTGATCCTTCTCCAAAAAGTATCTCTGAGGCGTCTCTGATGAACGGTTGATTAGGTGGTTCTTGGGGCGATAAAGGAGCTGGCACGGCGTCAGACCTCTGTGCTACGACCCTTGCTAATCTGACCGCGGCATCTTCTGGTTCGCTGGTTCCGGCCACGGCCCTCAAAGCGAATTCGTACATGGCCGGCATCCCTTCGGCGTCGTCTCCATAAAGTCTAAGGTCGGCCTCTTGAGGACCTCCTCCAGCAGGAACGAGATATGCCTTTTCGTCCCTGGTGCTATCTTCATCGTATGTATATGCTCTTATTTTTTCGTCTGAAAGCGACGTTTCTCGGGGGTCGTGAACAACTAAAAGGTCCATATGGTGCTCTCCGTCCGGCCAGTTTGTTTCTATGGTGTAACTTCCAACGGTACCGTCCCGAGGAAGATCCGTCTTGAAAGTGTTATTATCTATTTGCCTAATGGGACCTATCGAGGTCATATCTCCTCGCGAGGGTTTTACAGTTATCTCCGCCTCGGCAGGTGCTTTTATCTCTAGGGATGATCCTCTCCTAACCACGACGGAATCTCGTGCAAGAGTGATGGTATCGTTATCTTTTTCGTACTCTTCCCATACATCGTAGTTTCTTGTCCAGTAAGATTCATCGTATACCACATAAACGTCGAGTTCGGGTTCATATCCCGTCTCAGGCATATCTTCGGCGACCAAGTCCATATCGCCGTTCTCGTGGATGGGAGCGGAACCAAGGGCAGAACTGAGACTGATGAAGGTCAACATAAAAACTGTCATCATCACCAAAATGCATTTTGATATCCTAAATGATCCTAGTGGGGCCATGGTTAAAAGAATATCTGATCACATGTTATATATAGTTTTAGCCTTGGGCTGTCGCTCGTTCTCTATACTTAATTATAAATATAGGAAGTCTCATAGAATGAACGAAGGAGTATGAACAAGCTAACCTTGACCAGAAAGACTGGTTTGATCTTTGTGATCACTGCGGTGATCCTCTCGTTGCTCATATTCTCACTGTTATACTCCCCTTTTTCCGTTAGAGACGAAGAAAAAGAGGAGGAAGATGACAGGGAGCCGGAGGAAAAAGTCTGGAGAGAATATCCTTATGTGATACCGGAAACTGACATCAGGTTCCCGGACGAAGAAGGGTTATACCCTGATGATGAAACAGGTTATGAGGAAACGTGGATCTCTTTAGGTATGAGGCTTGACTTTATAGACCCGATATATGAGGACACTTATCTAGTAACGCTTTACCATGAAAATTTCAAAGACATCTGCATATCTAGCCCTGGCAATATATATAAAGATCGCTTTTATGGAGAGCAAACACTCTCTGAAGGGAAGATGGACATGACCTTTGAAAATCCCACCTTACCCGAGGATGTGTTTAGAACAAAAGAGGGTGAAGCTTTTCACTACGAATTCAGATCCTATTTTGAAATAGGTGGTCAAAAATTTGAACTTGACTTGGAGTTTGAAGCGGAAAAACCACCTGTTACCATGAAAGAATTCGGTGGGGAAGTCGAGATCGGTGAGAGATACTATAGAGTTCATCATCTTACACACTGTACCATAAGCGGTACGGTAAAGATCGGTGAAGAGCCGTATGAGGTCGGTGGCGTTGTTTGGATAGAAAATCGAAGGGGTTTGTTCAGGACCTGGCAATGGGAATGGTTCGGATTTTGGGCAGATGGAGATGTCGAGTTTAAGATAGTAGACCTTTATGGGGATGATGAAAATATAGAGTATGCGTTGTATGTGGATAATGACGGGAAAACAACCACCATCGATGATCTCCGTATCGAGCGTACTTCTTTCAAAAATAACTTCGGATATTCATGGAATATCTTATCTGACGAGCATGATGTCGATCTAAAGATAACATGTATCGATGAAAGGATGCACTACGGTGCGTTCGCCATAGGCGTGGGTGAAGTAAGCGGTCGATTGATGGGGAGTGAGATAGATACTCTAGCCTATCTCGAACTCACAAAGTCGCATCATCCATAAATCATAAATATAGGACACTCTCTAAATAACATCATGGCTTCTAAAAAGACTTTATTTGTTTTTAGCGTTTTTGCCGTTGCCATATTATTGATGATCTACTTCGTGTTTTTCACTCCTCTGTTCGTCGAATTCAACGGCGTGGAAGAAGACGAGGATGACTGGAGTAGTTATCCTTACGTTATACCTGGTACCGATATGAGATTTCCTGATGAAGAAGGACGTTATCCAAAGGAAGATCACTATGTAGACGGAGACACTTGGATATCTGTAGGTATGGAACTTGACTTCCAGGGTGAGAGGGAAGATACCTATCTGATCCTGCTTTATCATGACGAGTACAAAGATGTTTTTCTATCTTCGCCAGACGAGATACTCAGTGGGAGATATGATGAAGAAGGAGACGAGAAGATCCTCCCTGAAGGTGAGATGGATCTAAGATTTAAGAACCATCGTCCCGAGCTGCCCGACGACCGGTTAAAAACGAAAGAAGGCCAAGCCTTTCACTACGACTTTCTATCCTATTTTAACCTCCAAGGAACTGATTATGAACTTGACTTAGAGTTAAAAGCGGAAAAACCCCCTGCCACCATGACCGACTTCAACGGTGAGATAAGATTTGGTGAGGATTACTACAGGATACACTCTTTGACCCATTGTCGTATCAGTGGTACCATCAAGATCGGTGAAGATACTTATCAAGTAAGTGGTTTAGCTTGGATAGAAAATCAAAGGGGTTCTTCCTTCGGACCCCAATATATGAGATGGGAATGGTTTGCTCTCTTGGACGAAGGAGGTACTGATTTTAAAGTAGTGGACGTAGTCCACATAGAAGGGGGACATAAACAATACGGTATGTTTGTAGATAGAGATGGCGAGATCACCACCATCGATGATATCACCATGGAAGTCACTGAGACAAAAAACGAGTTCGGATATTCGTGGGATATCTCGTCCGACGATCATCCCATCTCTTTTAGTATCACCTGTATAGATGATAGGATGCATTACACTGGATTTGCAGCAGGAGTAGGCGAAGCTAGGGGGACTCTCATGGGGATGACCATAGATACAGTCGCGTACGTGGAACTTACCAAGATCCATCCATCTATGGACTAACAACATCTTGACAGGGTATCTCCAAAACCTATATAGCAGAGAAAACGGTATCTGTTAAGAGGTGAAAACATGTTGGCTACGCTACTACAAAAAAGGCTAAGAGGATTGAAGGGAAAGAAGATAATAGTGGTCATGGACGGTGGAAAAGCTTTCTTGGGCGTCTTAAAAGATTTTGACGACGAGACCATAGTTCTATCCGATATATGCGAGGGTCCGAGTTCTGAGATCAGGTGGAAAACCCTAGAACAAGAAGAGCCGAAAAAATCTTTTGACGAAGCGTATGGTTTTGTCGACTGGATATGTGTTAATTTGGAGGAAGTATATCTAAGAGTAGATCACGTGTCAAGGATCTGGCCTTGGCAA
The DNA here is from genome assembly GCA_003551675.1 of Thermoplasmata archaeon. Classification (GTDB taxonomy): domain Archaea; phylum Thermoplasmatota; class Thermoplasmata; order Halarchaeoplasmatales; family Halarchaeoplasmataceae; genus Natronoplasma; species Natronoplasma halalkaliphilum. The sequence continues at coordinate 8,280 of PUNG01000126.1, read as the reverse complement.
CATACTGATGAGGATATATCGAAGAAAAAGGAAAAGGGGCGGTATCCCACGTACACTCGCACCCCTGCCATAGACCTGTTGAGGGACGAGGAGGGTTAGAGTAAAGATATGGGTGTTCAGATGGGATGCGGATATATCCGTTCTTTCCGTGAATATTTTTATTCATTGGTTTCCCAGATACCCGAAGGAAGAGTATCCACCTATGGAACCCTAGCCAAGGCATTGGGCAGCGAAAGGGCGGCGAGAGCCGTAGGTAAGATGTTGAATCAAAATCCAAGACCCGTAGAGGTCCCCTGTCACAGAGTGGTCAGGTACGACGGCACATTAGGTGGTTATGGTGGGGGAAAAGAGAAGAAGAAAGGGTTGCTAGAAGAAGAAGGTGTCGAGATCAAAGATGGAAGAGTCAAAGGATTTGAGAAGGTATTTTTTGAAGACTTCGAATCCCATAAACCTCTTCAGAGATTGAGAGAGGAGCAGTATCGGGTCCAAAAAAAAATTACGGTTCAAGAGAGCGGGGTCGAATTTATGACAGTAGCGGGCGTAGATGTCTCCTACTCTAACGGAACAGCGTATCCAGCACTTTCACTTTGGGACCATGAAAACAAAGAAGAGATAGACGTTTTCACCACGGAGATCGAAGTCGAATTCCCCTACATACCGACTTTTCTCGCCTTCAAAGAACTACCCTGCCTTCTTGAGGTCTTGGACTTGGTTGAAGATAAGCCCGATGTGATCATGGTTGACGGCAACGGGGTGATGCATCCCGACGGTGTAGGACTGGCTTCTCATCTAGGCGTAGAAGCGTGCATCCCGACGATAGGTGTGGCGAAGAGCAAACTCTGCGGACGCCTGTTAGATGAAATAGATAGGGAAAAAAACAAGAAGCTCTCGGAGATAAGGAAGAACGGAAAGTTAATAGGTCATGCTCTTTTAGAGGGGGATAGAGCAAAAAATCCTATATACGTCTCTCCGGGTCATAAGGTTTCACATATGGAAGCGATAGAACTCGTAAAAGAGTACTGCAGATATAAAGTTCCAGAGCCTATAAGAAGGGCTCATATAGAAGCTAACAAAAGGAGGAAAAAACGTGGATAAAGATAAAAAGATCCCTTTATTCTTTCACGAAAAGTACGGATCTTACAGGTTCGGTAAACTTCATCCCTTCGATCCTGAAAGGTTTCCTAAGTTCATAGGAGCGGTAAAAAAAGAAGAAAAGATGAGCTCAGAAGTTGATATATTGGAATCGCCCTCTGTGGATGATAAGGTTTTGCGGACCGTACATACTTCGGAATATATAAAAAAAGTGGAACAGATGGAAAGGGTAGGAGGAGCCTTGACCATGGACACTCCCGTGAAAAAGGGTTCTCCCGAAGCCGCTAGACATATAGTAGGTGGCAGTTTGGAAGCAGCTAAAGCCATAAACGAAAAGGGGTATGAGATGGTGATAAACTTGGGAGGACTCCACCATGCCGGACCGAACTACGGTGAAGGTTTCTGCATGTTCAACGATGTGGCCGTAGCTGCCAGATATCTCGCTGATCAAGGAAAAAAAGTGATAGTATTTGATACGGACGCACACCAGGGTAACGGGACGATGGACATCTTTTTGAAAGATCCCAACGTTCTTTTCATCTCCATACACCAGGACCCGTCTACACTTTATCCGGGCAGGGGCTATATTCAGGAAATAGGGGAGGGAGAGGGTAAAGGTTTCACGGTGAATATACCCATGCCTAGGGATGCAAATATAACTGAATATCATCATGCAATCGAAGAAGTGGTTAAACCATTAGTAGAACAGTTCTCCCCCGAAGTTTTGATACGGAACGGCGGTTCTGATCCCCATCATGCAGATTCTCTTACCGATCTTGCTTTAGATATGAGGGGGCTGAAGTACCTCGGAGAGGTCAGCAGGACCATGGCCCATGACGCCGGAGCCGGTTATATGGACCTGATGCTTTCGGGTTACGGCCGTAGAGTATTAGAAGGATGGAAAGCCATAACCATCGGCTCTTTAGGCATAGATATCCCTCTACCGACAGACCAAAAAATAGGAAAGATCGGATACGAACCTAAGCGAGAGCTGGTGGAGAAGCTAAATGGCCTGAAGAAGATATTGAGTGGTCATTGGGATTTTTGAGATGATTCTCTCTAGGATCGATTTTCTTTTGTGACTTTTCACCTTCCTCGTACCGATAAGATATTTAAATAGGTTATGATATGCTTACCTTGAAAAGAATGGGAAACAAAAAAAATTCTAAGTTTTTTCCTAATTTGATAGGAAATTCGCCCAAAAAAGTGATCGCGATCGTCGTGGTCATCACAATCATCATGGGCTTTTTTGCATCTAATGTGGACATGGACACCGAGGAGCAGGCGTTTCAGCCTGACATCCCCAAACAGGAGTACATGTTGGAGATCAATGAAAAGTTCGGGGAGTCGGAAGAGATCGTTCAAATAGCTTTTACCGCCGAAGATGAAGACGTCTTCACCGTAGAAGTCTTGAAAGATATCCAGGAGATGGAGGAAAGACTCCTAGAAGATGAAGATGTGAATTCAACCCTAGTGAGGACCAATCAAGTACCATCCGGTATCATGACTCTAAGGAGTGCGATCTTGCGTGCCGGTCAATCTCTCGAAGTCAATGATTTTGTCATCGACCGGGTGGAGAAAACAGATGATGGGTTGAAGGCAGCGGAAAACCAGACCCAGATGTACATGTACATGAATTCATCTCTATCACTCAATCTATATCTGAGCCAGACATTTATAGAGAACGAGTCGGTTGAAGCAGGTCTGGGATCTATGGGTGCTCTGTTCTCCATGTCAGATATAGTGTCAGAACCATATTCGTGGGAGGCGGTAGCGGAGCATCAGGACGAATTTAAAGAGTTGTTGGTAAACCTAAACCCGGAATCTGATATGTCCCATGAAGAATTATCATCTTTCATGAACGAATGGTTAGACGATATGCAGGAGGAAAACGACCCCTACATCGAGTATTTTTTAAATCTGACAAAAAGCACCAAATCTATATTGGATGCGGAACCACCGGAGGGTGTAAATTACGATCAAGAAAAAGATATCGCTCGACTTATGACCCTGAGTTTTTTTGCCAAAGCTGAACCTCTAGGTCATCTAGCTGAGTTTGATTTTGGAGACATGGAAGAAGATCCTCCTTCTTTGGAATCGAGTTTTGAGGAAGAAAAAGAAATATTGGCGAATATGACGGACGACGATGTGAAAAAAACAGTTTCTGACGTTATGAATTATGACTCCACCGAACTGAATAGCTCGGTAGATAAAGGGGTCGCTAACTTTGAATATATGACCGAGGAAGCGGAGAAGAGTTCTGAGAAACTTACCAACATGGAAATACTTCTAAACATGACCATCGAAGAGATCGAAGAGATCGAAGACGATGAGGGTGTAGGTGTTGAGGATGCTGCTGAACATCTGAGAGAAGGTTATTTAAAAGCGGTCCAAGAAAACCAGACCATCGTCGATTCCTCCAAAGAGATGTATTTAGAATCTAAAGAGACTATAGAACTTTCCAGGCAACTAGCTCCTCTTTTGGAACGGATGTCGGAGATGGTCAAAAATATGGTGAGCAACGATTTTTCACCTGATGGAGACCCTGAGAGCATCAGCGCCAAGATAGGTCTTGGGATGGCTTTCATGGATCCCAGTATTGAGGGCGGCGTTCGATTGACAGCTCAGGAAAGTATCATCGAGGTCGGCGAGGATATCTCTGAAGACTCTAGTATGATGGTACGTGTGTCCGCAACTCAGGTCATGTTGGAGCAGATCAATGAAAGTGCTAATAGAAGTATAAGGACGCTGCTCCCCATCGCTTTCATCATGGTAGTGATCATACTTTCCATCGTGTTCCGATCATTTCTAGAAACCTTTTTGAGCTTGAGTGTTCTCGTCATCGCGATAATTTGGACCTTTGGATTCGGTGTGCTGCTGGGCTACCAATTCAATCCTATGATAGTTGCGGTCCCCATCCTGCTAACTGGACTGGTCATAGACTATGGAATTCAGGTGACCATGAGGTACAGAGAAGAGAGGGACAAAGGATATAATCCTAAGATGTCACATATACTCGCCATAAGCACCGTTGGAGTCGCTTTAGTCTTGACCTCGTTCACCACTTCAGTAGGTTTCCTCTCAAAAACCCTGAGCAACGTAGAAGCTATGCAGCAATTCGGGATGCTTGCTGCGGTGGGTATCATATCCAGTTTTTTCCTGATGGTGGCTTTTCTTCCCTCCGTGATCCGAATATTCGATAAAAGAAAAGAAGAGAAAGAAAAGGGGAGAGGATCTAAAAGGCTCGTAGATAAGACGGAACGTTATGGAAAAAATATTATCGGCGGGATGCTTTCCACCTCGGCACAGGCCGCAGATAAACACCCAGTCTTAGTTATCCTCGTGGTCAGTATTATCACATTTTCCTCCATCTATGGAGTTTTGAACATCGATTCTACTTTCGATATAGAGGATTTTTTGCCCGATGATCAACCCCAGAGTAAGAACATGGGCTATATACGGGCCAATTTCGAGGTCACCACGAACCATGCATATGTGATCATAGAAGACGGTGATTTTTCCTCTTCAGAATATCTATACGCTCTGGACGAAGCCTCTAACGATATATCAGACAGTGAGATAGTCGGTGGATATGGAGACGACGTCGTGACTCCTTTAACGGTTTTGAGGAACTACGGCACGGCTCCTCCAGGCAGTCTAGATCATAACTCGTCCATAGTTCAAAAGTTCGCCGAGAGCGATACCACGGGCGATGGGATACCCGATGAAAATGTGGCGGAGTTATACGAGATGCTCTACGATTTTGAGAGGAGTAGAGAGTCCATAGAAAACGTGTTATATAGGGAGTCTGAAGGTGAATATGTATCCAGTCTTATCCGCTCTTCGGTGGACCAAGAAAAGATCCTAGACGACCTAGATAACGCTCTCGTACTCGAAAACGATCTGGAGGAAGCTGTTGAACCCCTTGAGAGAGAAGGTTTTTCAACTAAGATAACCGCCAATCCTATGATAAATCAGGAGATGACTTCGGAACTGATGACTACACAATCTAGATCGCTGATTTTTACCGTACTTATCGTTGCCTTAACGCTGAGCTTGATCTTTTATCATTTCCATAAATCGATCATCCTTGGCGTTATTACTACCATTCCTGTAGCTATGATCACCATGTGGATCATAGGGACCATGTACCTTTTAGGTGTGCCGTTTAATGTTATGACGGTCAGCATAACAGCACTCACGGTGGGTATGGGCATAGACTACAGCATATTGGTGACCCATAGATTTATGGAAGAGCGTTCGGGAGGAGATGATTTAAGTGCCGCCATGAGCGAGACGGTTCAAAAGAAGGGTGCAGCACTTCTTGGTTCCGCAGGTACTACGATCGCGGCCTTTGTGATCCTTGCGGCTTCTGACATACTGCTCCTCTCACAATTTGGCTATGTGACCGCTTTGGCTCTTCTTTACAGTTTTATAGTGGCCGTCTTCGTGTTACCGTCAGGATTGATGGTATGGGCCAAGTACAAACGAAAAAGAGAAATCAAGCCCTGCCCCGATTGCGGGACCGATCTGACCTGGGTAGATGAATACGAAAGGTGGTACTGCCTTGTTTGCGAAGGGTACAAAGAAGAAGAGAAGCTCGAGGAAAAAGTTTGCCCCGACTGTGGGGATGATCTGATCTGGGTAGATGCATACGAAAAGTGGTACTGCTATCGATGTGAAGAGTACAAAGAGGAGGATACAAAGGCCTGTCCCGATTGTGACGAAGATCTCGTTTGGGTGGATGAATACGAAAGGTGGTACTGTCTTGGTTGCGAAGAGTACAAAGAGGAGGATACAAAAGCCTGTCCTGACTGTGACGAAGATCTAGTTTGGGTGGATGAATACGAGAGATGGTACTGTCTTGGTTGCGAAGAGTACAAAGAGGAGGATATAAAAGCCTGTCCTGACTGTGACGAAGATCTAGTTTGGGTGGATGAATACGAGAGATGGTACTGTCTTGGTTGTGAAGAGTACAAAGAGTCCGAAGGGAAAGGTAAGGTACCTACCTCCGAATGTCCCAATTGTGGTGCCGAGATAGGCGAAGAAGACGGTTCCTGTAAAAACTGTGGAGTTGTATTTGAGGAATCTGTGGTCTATGAATGTCCCGATTGTGGTGCTGAGATAGGCGAAGAAGACAGTTCCTGTAAAAACTGTGGAGCTGTATTTGAAGAGGAAGAAGCTGAAACAAGATCCTGTCCCGATTGCGATACCGATCTGACCTGGGTTGACGAATATGAACGTTGGTACTGTTACAACTGTAAGATGTATAAATGAAAAAGAAGACATATAATTCTTAATCAATAGGTTTATTTAATATGTTATGATTTAGCATCTATGGCTTTCGGTATAGGGATAGGACTCTGTGTAGGCATATTGATCTTAGTGATAATAATCCTTATAATAGCCTTTTTCCTGAAGATGCTGATCGCTTTTTTACCTGCTACGTTACTTGCCATCCTGGTTTTCCTGCTGGGAGGAGGTTTTTTTTGGGCAGTCGTAGCGTTTATCGGCGTGGCTTTCGTCTTGAGTATTATAGATTGGTTGAAATAGATTTATTGGATGACCAGGCCTATTTTTGAAATCGCTCAGTCATTCAAAAATAGAAGTGATCAACACCAATATAGGAAAGATCTCGAGTCTACCGGCCCACATCACGATTATCAGCGTTATCCTTTCTGAAACAGGCATGGTGGCTTCGGTAAGGCCAACGCTGAGACCTACATTGCCCTGGGCAGAAGCGACCTCGAAAAGTGCGTCGGCAGCAGTAGCCCCATTGTACATGAATATCATGGCGCCTACGGTCAAAAGCCCTAGGTATAAAATCACATAAACTGCTACGTCCTGGATCGCCTTTGAGTCATAGTATTTATCGGCTATATTCATCTTAAGTACTACTGAATCGGGCAGGATATACTTTTTAATGATCCAGAAAAAGGCATAAAATATTATAACGACTCTTAAGAGTTTGATGGCTGAAGCTGTCGAGCCGTAACCACCGCCGAATATCATCAGGATGGTAATGAAGATCTTTTGAAAGTCAGTGTATGCTCCTACGACATCGGTACTGAATCCAGTTCCAGTCAAGGCAGTTATGGTTTGGAAAGAACCGTATCTAAACCCTAAACTCAAACCAAGGATGAGAGTCCCTATCAGAATGATAATCAGCATGGCTTTGACTTCTATATTTTTGAAAAAATTTTTGAATCTACCAAGGACAAGCTGATAATGCATGGCGAATGAAATACCTCCTAACACCATGAACGGCATTATAGCCAGTTCATATCTGAATGTGTCGTATGCCATGATACTTTCATTTCGAACTGAAAATCCGCCTGTAGCTAGTGCCGTCATAGAGTGGTTGATGGAATCGAATAGAGGCATACCTAGGAGGGCTAATATGAGGGCCAACAAAATCGTGTAACCTCCATATATGGCCCATATCCTTCTAGTGGTTTTGATCACACTAGGAACTAATCTTTGATCTCTCCCTTCGGCAGAGTACAACTTATGGGCGATCGTTCCCGTTCTAGTTACCAGTACGCTCAAAAATAGAACTATCACTCCTACCCCACCTATCCACTGTGTCAATGATCTCCAAAACAGGATGGAATATGGTAGATTTTCTACATTTTCACCGTACATGTCCAATCCTGTAGCCGTAAATCCCGACATGGATTCAAATATTGAATTACTAAAGCTGAGACCCCATTGCGGAAAATAACCTTCAGCCAACCAAAAGGGAATAGCTCCGATCAAACCCACGACCAGCCAAGCAAGAGCAGCAAGAGTTATGGCCGCCCCTAAATAGAGTTCTTTTTTCTCGGATAAGATCATCAACAACATACCATACGTTATCGATAAGATACCCGGATAAAAGAAAAGCATAGCTAGATTACCGCTCCCGTCGAAAACATAGGCCACAAAAGCAGGTGCAAAGAGTAAAAATCCTACAAGCACCATTATAGTTCCTAAATAATAAGGGATAGTAGAAAATATTCCAAATTCACTGAAGTAAGGATGTATTTTCTTAGTCATCTTTTTCGCAGTTTCTTTATAATCTATCCATCCAGGTAGAGGTTATATCCACGAGATAGGAGAGGATGAAGGTGAAGGTTTCACCGTTAACATACCTATGCCGAGAGACGCCAACATCACTGAATATCACTATGCGATGGAAGAGGTGGT
>PUNG01000047.1 GCA_003551675.1 Thermoplasmata archaeon | reverse complement strand
GAGTGTCTTTGACCGAGATCTACTGGAAAATAAGATTTTCCATCGATATTCGGAAAATTTGAAACATTTTCCGAAAATAGAGACGAGGACATTATTCCTCAAAGTTGCGTCTTCCACTATAATACCCCATCATGGAAGCGACTACTGCACCAAAGGTATTGATCACCATATCGTGGACCGTATCTTGCAATCCATACTGCATGTTCACATCCCACAACAGGTCGACACAAAATTCAAATATCTCCCAAACGACCCCCATCATCAGTGCAAAAAGGATCACTACCACGGGAACCATCATCAACGGCAGGTCCAAAGAAGTGGAACGACGGGATATCGCAAGCATTATGGCAAACGCTAATATGCTGAGAAGAGCGGCAGAATAGAAGTGTGTGACTATATCCCACCACCAAACATGATCATAGTATCCTCTGACTTCACCGAGTACATGTATGAACAACGCACTGGATATCCAGAGGTTCAACGAAGGAGGGATATCCATCTTCGTTCTACGGGTGAAGAAAAAGGGAACTTTAGTCAAACCAAGAGATATCACCGCCGTGAAAAACCACATAGAATTTCGTTCATAGAACGCATATATGGCAAAAAGGACTATACCTATCTGAAGGAGTAAAGAAAATTTAGGTAACCACGCGCGGCCCCTATTTCCAAATATAGAATATAGCACGTTTACCATTTCTTTACCGACGATCTTGACGTTAAGACCCAACGGCGAAGTCAAACTTTTTATGCTTTTCAGTTTAGACTTACCCAGGTACAACCAAAACAAAAGCACCATGATACAGCTGCCTGCAGATATGATCAACAACTGCAACATGAGTTCATGATTGCTTTCCAAAAAGTTAGTTCCAAAATACTGATCACTGAAGAATTCACCTATACCGACCAAATTGCCAACGGATAAAGAAAACATCAAGATAAAAAAAAGCGTAAAGGGATAATTGCTCCTAAAAGATGTGAGGTGATGAAAATTGAATATGATCGTGAATGCCAAAAGAGAAACGATCACGATGTAAGGTAGACCGACTCCCTGTAAAGGATTTCCCACGTATTTTGATAGTCCAATAATTCCTAAGAAAAGGTTGATCAAAATCAAAGTCACCAATACAAATTTTAACCTAGGATGGGACTCGACTTTCATCAAACCGTATATCGATAAGAGAGATACGATACCTAAAATAAACCACAGAAGATCTGATCTACTAAGCGCTAATAACACCACAAAGGCCGTCCCCAAAAGCGGAAGAGCCGAAATGATCTTTTTTTTGCTTGGATGCATCATATCCATATTTTCTAGATAAGTGATGATATTTAACCTCATCGATTAATTCATTACTAAATATGATATAATATTATAAATATAGTGGAGAACTCATACAGTAGTTCTAACCTTAACTATATATAGGGATAGTCGATTCCCCTAATCACTATAAGAGGTTGGACTACAATGAGTGAGATTGAAGAAATATTGAAAGCGATGGAAGATGTTGGCGTGCCGAGTGAAGACCCAAAGGATCTACCCAAGTCAGAGAAAACTTTCCCTGACGGAGCAAATTACCGTATGGAGATATCGGGTATAGAGCGTCCCTCGACCCTAAGGGCCTTGATAGAAGAAAGAGAGAAAAGAGACAACATACCCATACACAGGTTGATATGCACTGTGATGGGCAGCACGTATCTTACGGATGATGAGCTCGAAGACTTTGCACAACTAGCACACGACAACGACATGGAAGTCATACTGACTCCAGGCCCACGTTCAAGTTGGAACATAGGAAGGCAAGTGGTTACACCTGAGGGTGCACTATCGGGTTTAAGAGTTAGAGGATCTGATAACATAGTCAGAGCTTTCAAAGATATAAAGAGATGTATAGACTTTGGTTTCAAGGGATTTTTAGTCACTGATGAAGGAGTTCTCTGGCTAGCTAACGAGCTAAAGAAAAAAGGCGTGATCCCTGAAGATATTACTTTCAAAGTATCGATATATGCGGGACATGGGAACGCGGCAGGTGGAAAAGTATTGGAAAACTTAGGAGCAGGAACCTTCAATCCATTAGGTGACTTGAGCATACCTATGTTCGCATCTATAAGAAAGGCGATCGATATACCGATAGACATCCATATATTGCTAGCGGAATCCATGGGTGGCTTCAATAGGTTCTACGAAGGACCTGAATTAGCCCGTGTTGCATCCCCTTGTTACTTCAAGATAGAGCCAGGTGAAGGATTAGCGGCAGGCGGCGGCATGTACAAACCTTGGACCGATCCAGAGGTTCATAAGTTCTTGACAAAAGAAAAAGTCAAGCATGCGGAGATAATACATAACATAATCCAAGAACAATATCCTGACCTAAAACTATCGGAACATGGAGCCGATGACCTTTACATACCTCAGCCCTGAGCTAGGTGGACCCGATGAATAAAGGTCTAGCCGGCGACTTTTCGATGCTGAAAGGTGAACCGCCGATAAAATTTTTGACCAAAGCCAACAAGATGGAAAGAGAAGGCAGAGACATCGTTAGGTTCGAGATAGGACAACCGGATTTTGAAAGTCCTGAAAATGTCAAGGAAGCGGCGAAAAAGGCTCTAGACGACGGTTTCACAAAGTACGTCCCCACCATGGGGATCCCTGATCTCGTAGAAGCTATACAGGACGACATAAAAGAAACAAGAGGTTTCCGCCCCACTAAAGAACAGATAATGGTTTTACCAGGAGCTAAACCAGGGATATTTTTTGGTCTCCTAGCTTTGGTCGAACAGGGCGACGGAGTCATATATCAAAATCCCGGTTTTTTCACATATGATTCCACCATAGGATATCTCGGAGCTAAAAAACAAGAGATACCTCTATACGAAAAAGACGAATTCAGGATGACGCCGACACAGATAGAGAAAAGGATCACGGACGATACAAAGGTGATCATGTTGAACAGTCCTCAGAATCCTACAGGGTCTGTTTTAACCAAGAGTGACATAAGAGCCATCGCGGAGATAGCGGAAGAGAATGATATATACGTACTATCGGATGAGATATACAGTAAGATGCTCTATGATGAGATGGAGCACCATTCTCCAGCGTATCTGGATGGATGTAAAGAAAGAACTATCTTGCTCGACGGTTTTTCCAAAGCTTATTCCATGACAGGATGGCGACTCGGTTATGCCATTGGTCCAGAAGAGTTGATCCACAAGATGGACCTGCTTGTTGCAGATGCTATATCTTGCACCACTTCCTTCGTCCAAAAAGCCGGAGTGGAAGCACTCAGAAATTCCCATGACTTCGTTGATGACATAATGGAACATTTTACAGAGAGACGCGAAGCCATCGTTTCTGGTTTGAACGAAGTTCCGGGTTTCAGTTGTATATACCCTAAGGGGGCGTTCTATGCGTTCCCCAACATAAAGGAGACCGGTATGAAAAGTGAAGAGCTGACCGATCATCTGCTGGAAGAAGCAGGAGTTTGTCTACTCCCTGGAACGGCTTTTGGAAGCCAAGGAGAAGGTTATCTGCGTCTTTCTTATGCCACCTCTCTCGATGAGATCGAAAAAGGTATAGAAAGGTTGAAAGAAGCCATGGCTGATATCTTGTGAAAAATTTTTCTTTTTTCTTTTCTTTTTTTTGTAGGGCAACTTTTATATCAGGGCAACTAAATCAACGGGTCAACATACGAGGAATCAACATGGGAAATGTAAGGCCAACATACATAAAACGAGTCGCGATCGAATTAGTAGAGAAGTATCCTGAAGAGTTCGACCCAGATGATTATGAACATAATAAAGATAAAGTGGAAGAACTCACCGATGTAGGATCTAAACAGATGAGAAATAAGATCGCTGGTTACATAGTAAGATACCTCAACAGAGGAAATAATTGAATTATCTTTTCAAGGTTTTTTCTGTTACTGTTACGCACATGAGTAGATCGTCCACCGTATGCAGTAACTGGAGAGGATTTTCCCCTTCTAGATGACAGGTGAGCACGGACTCATCTAATATACAATCCACGTAGCCCATATTGTCAGGCCGTATAGATCGGGCTATCATCTCCGCAGTTTCTTTTTCATGGTACTCCAAGTTCAATTTACATTCTATTTTGGCCATGTGAATAACCCCTGCTCATCTCATCCTTTCTCCACTAGTTAACACTACCGTCGCCGTAGACCCACTCATCTTAACGATGTCCTGAAGTTTTTTCGCATACTCTTTTCCGGTAGAATCCAACAATTTCTGTATATATTCTGCTAAAAACTCACCCGATTCAACTTCGGCCTGATCGTACTTCCATTTTTTCGACTCTCCCTTTCCAAAAGCCACGTAGAATCCATATGCGATGGACTTTATCCGTTTATCGGAAAGACTGTGCTTTTCGATATCGTTTATCGCTTCTTCTTTTCCTTCTACTTTGTATATCTTGGCGATCCTGTCTGCAAACTTAGCCTCGGGTGGCAATTTTTTGAATTCCGGCAGGTTTTTGAGTTCTTCTTTCTTCTTTTTCTCACTGTTTAGCTCTCTCAATAGTTCCCTAGGACGTAGGTCTTTATCTAAAACCTCTTTGATGACTTCTTCATCTGCAAGTATAGATCTCATCACTTCTGTTTTATATCCATCCCAATATTCTTCCAAAAGTTCATTCACGGTACCTTCTTCTAAAACGGCTTCGCCTGTCTTTTTTAATAGGGAAATCACCGCGGGTTTCTCCCATGGTTCGTAATCTAACTGATCGAGAAATGCCTTCATGTCCTTCCCGTAACAAACGTCTCCCTTGATGAATAGGTTCCCTCTCTCCTTTATCACTGTTTTGCTTTCTTTTGTATACCGCTTTAAAAATTCACCATCGGACAAACCGTTGAAGTAATCTTTCCTCAAACCTTTCTTTACGTTTACCCTCTCTTCTAAACGGCAGGTTTCACAATCGCCTTCACATCTCATCTTCCATCTTCCATGTATAGAAAAAGCTCGGGAATTATCATCAGATAGTTTTCTTTCAGTAAAAATCATGAATAGATTTTTATCATCCTTAGCACATCTTTGGCAGAGGGTGAAACTCTTTCCGACCTTTTTCCACTTTAGGGTCAGATCCTTTTCCTCCTTTTTCCCTCTATTTCCTATGTGGGGGCAAACATAGGTATCACCTTTTTTAGATAATGTGTATGGTATCCTTTCCATCGCGTCTTTGACGTACTTTTTAGGGGGATCGGGCTCTTTTCCAGTACATACGACCTTATCTCCCACAGAATAAAAATGAAAACCTTTTTCAGATTCGGGACTGTATGCGATCAACCTTTTTTGAGGGTCGTCAAAATGTTGAACACCTACCAACCTCTTTGTGTTTACATTTCTTCTCTTAGCGTAAGCTATCTCACCCTGAGGGGTCATGGCAGTGGTGACCAGATCCGCCTCTTTTTCTATGCCAAAAAGAAGGGTACTAGCCACGGCTTTCGACAGTCCGGTTCCTCGTTTAGCATACTTTTCTAGCTTTTTTGTATCTTTGGATCTAGAATATTTAGCTATCTTCTTTATCTTCCTTTTAGATCTTCCAAACTTGCATAAAAGACAGCTACCCTCACATTCTGGTACCACCTTCAGTGGATCCTTGGCTAAATTCTTTGCATTTTTGACCAAGTTCCTTCGTTGGATGTTGCTAGCTTTTCTTGGACCTCTTCGACCGAATATCATCTTAGTAGGGAATGTCAAGTTGTTTTATAAAACTTGTGTGGCAAATAAGGAACTGTGATCACCTTTCGAAATAAAGTCCCGTGGGCCGTTTCATATATTCTTTTGCCTTCAAAACCCTGACTATCTCCTTGGCTAACGCCATCTTCCGAGGATATTCTTCAGGCTCTTCTATACCCTTTTCTCGAGCAAGATCGTTCAATTCTTTCCTGGTGTTATTCTCCACTAATACCTTTGCTTCCTCCTCTATTTCATCTGTCATGATATCTACATCCCTATACGCATCATATTATATTTTATTTTCGAATTTGGAGAAAAGGAGTAAGGAAAAAAATTTAACGATGAAGCACCTAACCTAGATCGGTAGAATGCAAGAGATTTGGACAGAAAAATACAGGCCAGAGCGTTTAGATGAAGTCTACGGACAGCATAGGATAATAGAAAGATTAGAGGCCTACGTAGAAGAAAAAAGTATGCCTCATCTTCTATTCGCAGGACCCGCAGGTATAGGAAAAACAACTTCGGCGATAGCTCTTTCAAAAGAGATGTATGGAGAGGGATGGAATGCCAACTTTTTTGAACTTAACGCTTCGGATGAAAGGGGTATAGACGTTATCAGAAACAAGATAAAGGAATATGCAAGGACTTCTTCTTCCAGTGAGATCGGATTTAAGATAATATTTTTGGATGAAGCAGACGCGTTGACCCCTGAAGCTCAAGCAGCCCTTAGAAGGATCATGGAAAAATATTCACATAACTGCCGCTTCGTACTATCCTGTAATTACTCTTCAAAGATAATAGATCCTATCCAATCGAGGTGCGCCGTTTTCAGATTTAGAACCCTTTTGGAAGACGACGTAAAAAAATGGATAGAACTTATCGCAGAAAAAGAGCAGCTAGATATAAGCGAAGATGCAAAAAAGATGCTTATCCGCGTTTGTAAAGGAGACCTTCGGAGGATCACGAATCTTTTACAGATCTCAGCGTCCACCACTTCTGATATAACGGAAGACGTGGTCAGACAGAGTGCCAACATAGCAAGACCTGAAGATATCAGAACTCTTGTTGAAAAAGCGGTGGAAGGTAATTTTAGAGAGGCAAAAGAAAAGCTGGACGACCTGGTAGTGGAAGATGGACTATCTGGTGAAGATATAATAAAACAGATCCACAACGAGGTCTACGATATCCCCATGGACATACAGAAAAAGATGAAACTGATAGATAGGATTGGAGAAACAGAGTTCAGATTGGTAGAGGGAGCTAATGAACAGATACAGCTGGAAGCATTGCTAGCTGACTTGGCATCTAGATAGTGAGGCTTTTGTGGAGTTACTCACCCATCACTTTTACTTTGACCTCTCTTTCCCTAGCTTTTACATCCATGTCACAGAGTATTATCTGCTGCCAAGTTCCCAGGTCTAGTTTGCCTTCAGATACGGGCACGGTAAAACTTGGACCGATGAATGAGGCACGGATGTGCGAGTGACCATTTCCATCGTGCCATCTTTCGTGATGCTTGTAATAAGCTTCTTTGGGAAAAAGCCGATCCAAAGCTTCTGAGATATCGTGTATCAGACCTGATTCGTACTCGATGTTGGTTATAGCGGCTGTAGATCCAGAAACAAAGAAAAGAGCCATACCCTCTTGTATACCGCTTTTAGCGACTACTCTTTGTCCTTGGTCGGTGATATTCTTTATATCCAGCTCCGCCTGCGTACTCACTCTAAAACTCTCTTTGACCACTTTCATGGTCTTCAGAATAAAACGGTTGATAAAATGGTTTTGGTCGCCTGTAGATCATCGGTATCGCTCTATCTCTTTCAAGAGGTGTTTTACCCGTTCTTCGGACACAGGGTTGGAAGTCACACCATCTTCTTTAAAATAGGTCCCGACTATGGCACCATCAGAATGATTTAGAACTTCTTTCACATTTTTATCATCTATGCCGGAACCCACTAATACGGGTACGTCCACACTATATTTCGCTTTTTCAAGGTCCTCCAGGTCAACAGGTTTTCCGGTCCTTTTTCCGGATACTATCAGTGCATCGACCATGCCTCTTTCAGATGCTTCCACGGCAGCGGTCACCATATCTTTAGGATAGTGGACGTCCGCATGTTTAACTTGTATGTCGGCAAAGATAGAAGCGTCTATATCGTGTTTCTTTCGGAACCTCATTATATTCCCGGCCTCGCCTTCCATAATACCCTCTGGAGTTATACAGCAGCCAATGTAAACATTTACTCTAACGAACGACGATCCCAATGATTTAGCCATGGATAAGGCGCTCTCCCAATCGTTTCTAAGAACGTTGATCCCCATGGGTAAGTCGCACATCTCCTCGATCTTAGCACAGACCATGGAAAAAGACGATACCGTCATCTTAGAAACTCTCTTCATGAAAGGTCTATCTCCATAATTTTCTATGATCAAACCATCGACCCCACCATCGATCAAACTTTTTGCATCGGATAAAGCCCGTGTTAGGATCGGCTCTAAACTTTCAAAACCTGGACTCCCCGGTAGAGGCAAAAGGTGAACGACGCCTATGATCGGTTTATCTTCGTTGAAATCTAACATAGGATAACATCCTGCTTTCCGTATTTATAATCTAACCTGATACACATGAAAAAGTTTATTTTCGTCCTTGAGATAGTCAAAACAGATGATGAGATGACCCTTACTGAGTCTTCTTAGTTATGAAGGCGATGATGAAGATTTTGAGTACTGATACTCGTGCGTTCAAGGGTCTATAGTTTCAAAACCTTCTACATCAAAAGGTTGGAGAGCCATCAAAAAGAAGCCCATCCATACTACAAAAAACATAGATAACAAGATATGGTCAGGCTTGTAGAGATGGTTGACTAATATACCTATAACGGGTAGTATAACCGCAATGAGGATATAGATGAACATTTTTAGTTGTGAACGTTCTCTTTTCATTAGATAATGGAAAGTGATGACAAATAAAAGTTTTTGGGTGAGCGATATTAAAACTTGCTGTGAAAAGGGTTAAATACATCTTGGGTCATGGTAATACTCCTACGATCACCTATTATGGGTGGTTGCCAAGTAAGCGACCATGAAAAAAACTAAATACGTGGTCCATTCTGGGAGAAATCACTTAAGATGGGGATTCAAGAAACCCGGATAACCCTCAGCGTTTTCCGTGATCTCTTGAGTCCGACAGACGTACAATGAAAGGTGTAATTTATCCACCGCCAGGCGGGGTATATTAATTTGGATTCAAGAATAACCCCATTTAGTTCCTGTACATTCCTATTTCTCAATTCCGGTTGATCCTGCCGGCGGCCACTGCTATTGGAGTTTGATTAAGACATGCGAGTTGAGGGTGCTTCGCGCGCCCAGCAAACGGCTCAGTAACACGTGGATAATCTACCCTTGGGTGGGGCATAACCTCGGGAAACTGAGGACAATTCCCCATAGTTCTTGGATGCTGGAATGCTCCAAGATCGAAAGTTCCGACGCCCAAGGATGAGTCTGCGGCCTATCAGGTAGTAGTGGGTGTAATTGACCCACTAGCCTATGACGGGTACGGGCCCTGAGAGGGGGAGCCCGGAGATGGACTCTGAGACACGAGTCCAGACCCTACGGGGTGCAGCAGTTGCGAAACCTTCACAATGTGGGAAACCACGATGAGGGAACTCCAAGTGCCAACACCCAGTGTTGGCTTTTCACCTGTGTAAAGAGCAGGTAGAATAAGGGCCGGGTAAGACGGGTGCCAGCCGCCGCGGTAACACCCGCGGCCCGAGTGGTGGTCATTTTTATTGAGCTTAAAGCGTTCGTAGCCGGTCTGGTAAATCTCTGGGTAAATCGGACGGCTTAACCGTCCGAATTCCAGGGAGACTGCTAGACTTGGGGCCGGGAAAGGCCAGAGGTACTCTAGGGGTAGAAGTAAAATTCTGTAATCCCTAGAGGACCACCAGTGGCGAAAGCGTCTGGCTTGAACGGACCCGACGGTGAGGGACGAAGCCCTGGGGCGCGAACCGGATTAGATACCCGGGTAGTCCAGGGTGTAAACGATGCGGGCTTGGTGTCGGGAGTCCTACGCGGGCACTCGGTGCCGAAGAGAAATTGTTAAGCTCGCCGCTTGGGAAGTACAGTCGCAAGACCGAAACTTAAAGGAATTGGCGGGGGAGCACCGCAACCGGAGGAGCGTGCGGTTCAATTGGATTCAACGCCGGAAAACTCACCGGGGGCGACTGACAAATGTGGGTCAAGTTGACGACTTTGCCTGAATGTCAGAGAGGTGGTGCATGGCCGTCATCAGTTCGTACCGTAAGGCGTTCTGTTAAGTCAGATAACGAACGAGACCCTCGCCCCTAGTTACCACCCCATCCGCAAGGATGAGCGCACACTAGGGGGACCGCTGGCGCTAAGCCAGAGGAAGGCGAGGTCTACGGTAGGTCAGTATGCCCCGAATCCCCCGGGCTACACGCGCGCTACAAAGGTCGGGACAATGGGTTCCCACCTCGAGAGGGGAAGGTAATCCCGAAACCCGATCGTAGTTCGGATTGAGGGCTGTAATTCGCCCTCACGAACGCTGGATTCGGTAGTAATCGCGTCTCAAAATGGCGCGGTGAATATGCCCCTGCTCCTTGCACACACCGCCCGTCAAACCATCCGAGTTGATCCTAGATGAGGACATTCCACAAGGGATGTTCGAATCTGGGTTCGGCAAGGAGGGTTAAGTCGTAACAAGGTATCTGTAGGGGAACCTGCAGATGGATCACCTCCTACGAAAAAAACCCAACTTGGTCGGTGGATAAACACCAATTTTCATTGTACGTCTGAAAAAAATCTTCAACTCTTTTCTAAAATGATGTCATCAGCAAAAATAAGATCAAGTAATTTTTTACTGTATTGGGAGTACCGTCCCATAATCGTGTTTCTCTCTTTTTCTAGAATCTCTGCTAGTTTGCTTAGTATCAAAAAATTCTTGAATCAACTTTTCGTCTTTGGTCATCTCCTTAAGTTCATCCCTATCGAATTCTTTCACAAATTGTTTCATAACGTCTTCTGTAAAAAATTCGTCACTCTTATTTGGATTCAAAACGGCATAAGAATGTGGGCTCTGAGCTAATGGGGACAATTTATAGTTTATCAACAGACTATCTATGCTCTTACGAAAGTATTTACCGCACATCAATCGCCTGATAGCCGGTTTATTTACGTACGGCAACATATCTTTTAAAAATTTAGACAAATTCACACGGTTGGTATTTTTGTAAGTATTCCATTTATCACTGTATTCATTTTTGACAAAAAGTTCTCTTCCGATCTCTTTTCTTATGGTTTTAGCTTTTAAAAAGTAAGGAGGTTTACGCAGTTTATCATCGACCCTTTTCACAGCCTCTAACGATTCTTCTTTTAAGTGCTTGAGGCTGAGAGGTTCATCTCGTTCCTCCTCTATGTATTGGAAATCGTGAATAAACTTTTCTCTACCGTATTTCCTTATGATAGATTTGTTTATTTCGATTATTTGGAACTCTCTGATTCTCAGTTCCATGTCTGGTCAATACCAAATATTATCCTTGTACGATTTAAGTGTTTCGCTAAGAATCGAAATTTTCTAGAAAGATCATATATCCGGATCAGTTTCTTCACTGCCTATGAGAACGACTCTACTGCTCTTTTTTTCTGCCAGTATATCCAGCCCCAACAACCTACTTTCCTTTTTCGCAAACCCCATGATCGTCTCATGAGAAGGCATATTGTCCAGGGACATCCTGCTTCTAGAGTCCCCCACAAAAACGTATCCTTTTGCTTCGATGAAATTCGGTTCGGCCCTTTCGATCATATCTGCATATTCAAGCTCCCAACCGATGTTCCAATTTTTTACCAAGGTGTGCCGGACCACGGTTCTAGTTTCAAAAGAAGGTAAAAGTTCTAAAGACTCTATGATCTTGTTCCAAAGTTTTTTTGAACTCGGCACGCACAATTTTTTAAATATATCTTTATTGGGAGCCGAAAGAGTGATGTATAATTGAGTGGGTAAACTATCCAATTCTGCAAGGAGTTCGGGCCTTGTCCCATTAGATACCAGAAAGGTAGTCATGCCTCGTTTTTCATACTCCTCTATAAGGTCAGATAAGTGAGGGTACATGGTGGGTTCTCCAGATAAACTTATCGCGACTTGATTTGGTAGTCTAGCTTCTTTCCACATCCTTTCAGAACATCTATCATCCCCTCGAAAGCCACTGACTAGATCTTTCTGCACCTCTAGACTTCTACTCACTATCTCCTCGGGTTCGTCAAATTCTACTTTATCTCTATCTTCATAATCCTGATATCTCCAGCAGAAGAGACATGATTGATTACAAACATCTAGAGAAGGAGACATCTGTAAGCATCTATGGCATTCAATTCCATAAAAATCCTCCTTGTAGCAGGACCGACCTCTTATAAGCTTTTCTCTCACCCAGTGACATAATTTTACTCCACTCTCTTCACCCGTTAGTGCATAACCGTGTTTTTCAAGTATCTCCTTCTTCTCTTCTTTCATGATTCAAACCTCCAATAAGGATCTTTGTTTTCCTTCCTCTTCCTTTTCATCTTTTTTCTTTTCTTTCTTTTCTTTCTTTTTCTCTCTTTTTTTCTCTTCTACAGTCTCTTTTTTCTTCTCGAAAAATAAAGCCCTTACTTCCTCTGAATCTGACGTAGTGTCCAATAAATAAGCTACTTCACCTGCATTTAATCCACAGTCCTCAGTAAGTTTTTTTCTTATGTCTGAATCATTTTTGAAAAGGTATTTTAAATACGGGAAGAAAGCCGAATTGACTTTACTAGATGTAGAGTGTACATGAGGTGCAACCTTCCTACTTATATTGCTTTTTATATTTCTGGTCCTTTTAGAACTGCTCATCTTTCTTATCCATGTAGGAAATGCATACCGAGTCCAACCTGTATGCGAACGTCTTTTAGCGGAACATACACCAGCAGTCATGGCATCTCTAGCATAGGTCCAAGAGCGGTACCACTGTCGTTTAGTAACTCTCCCCAGATATATGTCTGCTTTAGCTAACCATCGATAACCATCCAACAGTTCCCTGGCATCGTCGTATTCTCTGGGTAGATTTTCGTCCACCCAAACTATCAATTCTGAGGGGTTTTCGTCGAGATCCCTGACACTCTCTTTAGCCTCGATGGGATCACTATTTTTTAGGATATCCTTCAAAGTAGGAAATATCTCCGCTTTCCTATTTCTATATCCGAGGGCATCTACGTCCTTGTGGGTCAAGCGTCCATCTTTACCCAGGCAAAGACTTTCTAGGTCCCTGACCGCTGATCTAACATCTCCTTCACATCTTTCAGCTATAGCCCTTAATGCACTTATCTTGAACTCGATCCCTTCGTTCTCACAGATACCCTTCAATAGAGCAGTCACTTTTTCCTTTTTGACCGGTTCAAAATCTATTTTTTTACACAATTTTTTTAAGACGTCGGATCGTCTGGTCAGACCGTAATAGTCGTTGGCTATAAGCACGATGGGCTGTACGGTTTTTTGGATGGTCATCACGATCTCATTTATCCCTCCCTTGTCTTCCTTGCCGAATATATTATCGGCCTCATCCAATATCAACAGAGTACGTTTTCCCTCTTTATACGGAGTGAAATCCCCAGATTCAGAAAATGTATCATCTACCGCGCTCCTGCCCACGAAGTTCTTTATAGACTTTCTGTTCCTTTGGTCCGATGCGTTCATCTCCAGCTTTTCCCATCCCATCTCATCAGCTAGTGCTATAGCTGATGTTGTTTTACCTATGCCTGGCTTTCCAGCGAGTATGACCGCCTTTTTAGAAGGTTTTCCAGCCACCCATTTGCTAGCCCAGCTCTTTAATTCATCAGTGGCTTTTTTATTACCCACTACCTGGGATAGAGTATTAGGCCTATACTTTTCAGTCCAATCTTCCTTGGTGGCTGTGATATCTCCACCTCTTGTCTGTGACTCCATCTTAAACTGAGATGATAGGTGACATTATTTAGACTTAATGCTCCTCTCAGATCTTTATTAGCCCTACTACCACCGTTGCGATCCCTACTCCTATAACTCCAAAGAAAGTGTAATCGATCAATCTTTTAGACCTGAGACTTCCATCGAGTTCCCAATATTCTACCATCGTAAAACGGTTCAAAGTGACACGGCCGTAAACGTGATCTCCCTCTTCAAAATCTAGAGCATCGTCCGAATCCAAAATAAAACCTATTTTTTCGTCTATTTCCACATAAGTCCCCAATCCTTCCAACTGTTGGGGAGGCCTTCCTATAAAAGTTATTGTACCGTATACAAGAACTTCGTCCCCTACATCATAAGATTCATAACTCAGATCAACCCTATCTTCCGACAACTGAGAAGGTGATGCTCCAAATATAGGCCAAAAGGCTACTGCCAAAAAAGACCCTATTACAACTAAAACCAAACCCGTTGCAAATATCCGCTTGTTCATGTCTCTACAACGCTATTTTGATATTTAACAGTGACGCCCCTCGACCGTTAAAAAAAAAGAAAAGATTTTTTTATTTTAGGAGATCCATAACTCCTTGTATCTGATCCAAGCCGAGTTCTTTCAATTTTTCTTCTTTTGGAATACCGTCTTCCGTCCAACCTCTTCTTTTGTAGACCGCATCGCACAACTTCTGATACTGATCCTCTCTGTACTCTCTCAATTTTTTCACTTTTTCTTTTACAGATAGGTTTTCAGGGTCCAACCCTGCCTCCTTTTGTAGCTGCTCGTCGTACCTTTCTTCTCTCGACTCGTACTCCGTCTCCGTCACAGGACCTACGGACCTATAAGGCACTTGGTCGTCCTTTCTTGTACCGTCTCCCATCTTAAGATTGAAGACTCTCTGGAAATTATAAACCCGCTCCGAATGTTTTATCAAGTCATCGGGATCGGATTCTCTTCCAGTTACCGCTGAATAGAAATCGGCGTACCATTCAAGATGTTTTGGAACTTTTTCAGGAGCTTCGGTTTCCTCGTTATCTTGTGGAGTTATATCATTCCAAGGTAGTTTACAGAGGCCGTTTATGCCGAACCAAGTCCTCCACATAGGGAACCAGAACAGGGCTTCTGCCTTATCTTCAAATGTCGGCATGTGGTTTTTTACCATGTCTAAGAAGATGAGCCATGCTTCATCGTGCTGAGGGCCTTTCAAAGCTAGACCGTAGCCCCCTTGCTGGGCTAGTGATTCTTTTGTAACGTATTCCGAGTACTCTAACCCCTTACATTCCATGCCGATGTCTTCCATCATATCTCTATCGGCACCAAATTTTTCTTCGAAGTGATCTTTCATCCGCTTTACGCCTTGGCCGACAACAGCTCCAAAACCTTCTCCTCTTGCCATCTGATGGACGATCTCCAAAGCGGCTTCTTTACTTCCAAATTCAAGGATCACGTTATCCATCACACCTTTGGGTATCAAACCCTTCTCCGCACATTCCATGGCAAAAGCCGTGGCGGTACCTACGCTGATGGTATCTAAACCATAGGCATCACAGTAGAAATTCATCTCGATTATATGGTCGGGATCGAATATACCACAATTACTACCCACGCCTGCTATGGTCTCGTACTCGGGCCCATCTACTAGTACTCTTTCCCCTTTATAGGGACCGCTGCTTATTTTGAAATCCGTCACACAATGTGCACACTGAACAGTACAGCCTTTGACACATCCGTCGTATCCCTCGTCGAATTTTTCTTCAAAAACTTCTTCTCCTATCTTATGACCTTCTTCATGACTACCATACTGGAAATTTTTAGTCGGTAATAGATCGAAATCATTCATTATAGGTGTAAGATGTGCGGTTCCGACTTTGGCCATGCGATTCTGTTCTTTATCGAGTTGGAATATCTCCTTAGAATGTTGTTTTCTAACTTTTTTTAACCTTTCAGGGTCTGCTGGATTTATGGCGGTATTACCCGGATCCGATCTTACAACGAGCGCCACCAAATTTTTGTTTCTGAAGACGGTACCTGTACCTCCTCTCCCGGCCTGTTTGTATCTTGTCTCATCTCGACCCTGATCGTACCATGAAAAGTTCAATAATCCAAATCGTGTGTTTTCGGCGCCGGGGCCACTGGTAACCACGGAGATCGATCTAGGTTCGTCTCCACCATATAGCTCAGTCAGTCTTCTAGTGACACCATAAGCATCTTCAGGAAGGTCCTCCGGTGGTTCATGGAAACTGATGGTATTCTCTTTTCCATCGATGAAGACGATGACTTCTCTTTCCGCTTTCCCATGTATCTCCAAGGCATCGAATCCAGAGAACAAAAGATACGGACCAAAATAGCCTCCAACATTTGAGTCTATAGGTATATCTGTCAGTGGAGAAATAGTTGTAACGATACTGTTTCCACTGCCGGGATAGATCGGGTCTCCACCCAAGGGACCTGACGATATACATAATGCATTTTCAGGATCATCCCATCTTGTATCTTCTTTTACCGCATTCCACAGAAGCCAAAGATCGAATCCTCTTCCACCGTTAAACAACTCCTTCATCTGTTCAGTGACTTCGTCTACCTGAAACTCCATATCGCCAAGATCTATCTTCAATACCTGATCGGCGTATCCTTTCTCTATCTTCTTTGGGTCGT
Source organism: Thermoplasmata archaeon (assembly GCA_003551675.1). Classification (GTDB taxonomy): domain Archaea; phylum Thermoplasmatota; class Thermoplasmata; order Halarchaeoplasmatales; family Halarchaeoplasmataceae; genus Natronoplasma; species Natronoplasma halalkaliphilum. Next base: position 16,478 of record PUNG01000047.1, on the reverse strand, counting down.
AATCATACCTCTTGATGGCCTTCATTTTAGTCTTCATGATTATCTCTTCTCATCCTGAGGATAATTTGAAAACATATATCAATGTTCTCATTTGATCTGAGTCGGTATCGGACCATAATACTTTAATAATTTCTTAGGTATATGGTTAGTTCATGAAGCTGTATATAGAACTCTACTTTGATGCATCTGGTATGGATCCTATGGAAGTGATAAGGAAAGTCAAAGACATAGGTTTCGAACCTGTATTAGGGGAATATGATTTTCTCTACGAATATGATACTCCCGCAGAATACGGAAAGATCGTGGAAGAGCTAGCCGATACGTTAAGAGACACCAAGGCGACTTTCAGATTGATCACGAGGAAAGAGTAAAAGTTACCTATCTCTGCAAAAGTCTTCGATTATCCTAGCGTGATCGAAAGCTAGTTCAGGAAGCTCGTTGATAGAAAAAAAATCAGCGGAAGCAGCGTCGCTTCCACCCTTCAGATCGCCATCTAATATACAAAGGAAAAATACGGTCGATACCATATGCCCTCTAGGATCCCGGTCCGGTGAAGAATAAACCCCTACCAGTTCCCTTATCTTAGTTTTGAGTCCTGTTTCTTCTTCAACTTCCCTAACCACTGCGTCTTCAACTGGTTCGTTATATTCCACAAAACCACCAGGAAGTGCATAAAATCCTTTAAAAGGTGGATTTTTCCTTTCTATCAAAAGTATTTTGTCTTCTTTTACGATCAGGCCGTCGACTGTAAGGGTGGGATTCCTGTAAACTTCGCTTTTATGCTCTTGCTTTAGTGTTTTGTAATCTTTGAGCAACCGTTCACCTGCTGGAGTCAACATAGAACCTCTTTTCTTGCTCCCTCCTCTCTGACTCTTTACGAATTCCTCCTTTGCGTTCTCTTCCATCTTCTTGATGATCCCCCATGCATGTCTATAGGACATATCCATCTTTTCTGCGGCTCTAGATATAGAACCAGTTTCATCTATAAACTTCAAAAGTTTAGCTCTTCCTTCGCCGATGATGAATTCGCCGTTTTTTTTCAACATACACTTACATTCCAATCTATACATCGTTAAAGAGAATGAACTAGGAGAGTAATTAGTTTAACGTTTGACAATTTTCATATTTGTAAAAATAATAAAATACAAAAAGCTTAATAGGGACAACTCACATATGTATTGTTGCACAATTGCGTCAACTTAGGGATGCTTATTTGAGGTAGATCGCCCGGACATATATAGATAAATTTGACAGGATGAAAATATGCTGGATAGAGAATTGGTCAGGGATCAGAGGCACCTAAAAAATCTGCATCAGTCTCGATTTGCAGATGAGCAAGATGATTTCTTCGTTTGTCTCGGCAGGGCAAAAGAAGTCTCATCCGGGCACGAGTGCTTTCAAAACTGCATAGATAGAGTTTTGTCCGAGGGGTATTAGGCGAGTAAATAGTTTTGATCAGAATTAACTTATTTTCACTTGATTTTTGATATTTGGAGAATATCATATGCCCAATGCTTAAATAATCATACAAAGATTGCCCTATGCTGTGATAAATATGGATAAAGACGTAGCGAGAGGGAAAGCTAGGAAAGAAAAAGCTAAAGATCTGAAAACTGCGGCTAAATACGAAAAAAAGGCGGCTAAGCAAGAGAAAAAAATAGGATCGTATGAAGAAAAAATAGAAAAATATAGAAGCAAAATAGAGAAGTATAGGGAGAAAAGAGAAAAATATAAAGACAAATTCAGAGACGCTAAAAGCAAGGAAAGAGATTACTTAAAAGAGGCAAAACAGTCAGGGGTACGGAGTGCAGAGGATAGAAGAGAAAAAGCTAAAGCCTTAAAAAAAGAAGCAAAATATGACAAAAAAGCAGCTAGACAGGATAATAAGATGGCGAAATACCAGGACAAAATGGAAAAATACAAAAATAAGATAGAAAAATACAAAGAAAAAATCAACGATTATAAGGAAAAGATCAGAGACGCTAAAAGCAAGGAAAAAGATTACATGATGGAAGCCAGAAAAGGGGAAAGAGGCATTTAAAAATATAGATCTGGAACTATGATAGAGTTCAAAGAAGAAACAGAGAAAAATCGATATTACGATCCATCAAAGGGTAAAAGGATATCAGAAGAGATACTCATAAGAAAGGACCCTTTGACTGGAAAGACGTGCAGGATATTGGACAAGCCTCTACCTATTTCTAAAGGAGCGGACATCGAAGAAGAGACTAAAAAAGGTGGATTCTGTCCATTCTGTAATGATCAAGTTTACGACGTGGGCGCTAGAGACTCTGAAGTTTTAAATGATCAACTGCTCGAAAGAGGTGAAGCCATACTCTTATCAAACATCAGTCCCTACGCTGATAAATCGTTGGTTATAAGACTGACTGAAGACCATCACATCCCATTAGAAAAATTCCAGTCGATTTATTTTACAGACGCTTTCGAACTCATGTTGGAGTACCTAAAAAGAGTCCAAAATTTAGGATATACCACCATAATGATGAACTACCTTAAGCCCGCAGGTAGCACCATAGTTCATCCTCATATGCAACTTTTGATCTCGCATCATCCTCTAGATCATCAAAGAAGAAACTTTGAAGCCTGTGTAAAATATCACGAAAACTACGGAAATAACTACTGGGAAGATCTGATAGAAAAAGAAAAAGATAGTGAAAGATATATCAAAAATGTAGGAAGATCTGTATGGAAAACACCTTTTGCTCCTGGGGGCTTGGAACATATACGAGGGATCAGTTTGAAGGATCTTCGTTCCTTGGAAAAAGAAGATATGAAAAGCTTCTCTTCTGGTATCGTGAGTACCTTGAAATATTATGCAGATCAGAGCTTGAACTCATTCAATCTGTCTATCTCGCTACCTCCCGACGAAGATAAAAAGAAGTTCGCTACAGTGGTAGATATCGTGGCTAGAAGTAACCTGGATAAATACTACTGGTGTGACGTTTTTGCTCTATCTAAATTACTTGATGAATCTTACTCCAACAAACCCCCTGAAAAGATAGCTAGAGAGGCTAAACCGTTTTTTTAAGGGCTATCGTAGATAGCCCCACATGTTTTTAATGCATTTTTGTTTTTTATAGGCTATCTTTGATAGCCTAACATCTTTTTGATGCATCTTTTTCGAAAAAAGATGCGTAGGAACTCACTACGTTCGCTCCTCCTTTTCAATCACTTTCCTCGCTACTCTCGGAAAGGTAATTGAATGCCACAGAATCAAGGATTCTGTTCACTTTCCATTTTCTCATGTTCATTCGAAAATAAGGAAAGTGCGTAGGAATGGAACTCAAAGTCTATTTATATACTGCATTGTTTTTTAAGGGCTATCGTAGATAGCCCCACATGTTTTTAATGCATTTTTTTATCAAAAAAATGCGGGGGGAGGGATTTGAACCCTCGGATGCCTACGCAACAAGGTCCTAAGCCTTGCCCCTTTGGCCATGCTCGGGTACCCCCGCATATGATAGGACTCAATGAAAGTGAAGCTATTAATAAAATTTCGTGTTTACTCCACTTTTTGAGATCACTACAATTCTACCAAGCGGCCTTCTTTAGTCCTTTCGAATTTACCGAATTCATCCATCTCTTTCAGCTCATCCCCTGTGAATACTGGTCCATCGAGACATACCTGTTTTCCATCGATGGTACAGGAGTCGCATATACCTATACCGCATTTCATGTATCGCTCCAAAGAGGCCTGTATCTGGATATCTCTCGCGACACATATCTCAAAAACTTTTTTCATCATAATCTCGGGCCCACAGGTCAAAACAAGATCTATATCTTCCTCACATATCACTTTTTTAGCAAGATCCGTCACGAATCCGTGATGACCTGCACTTCCGTCGTCGGTAGCCACTCTTAACTCGGTCATGTCTGAAAATCTATCTCTGAAAAGCAGCTCCTCTTCGGTTTTGGCACCTAAACAAGTTACAACTTCGATATCTTTATCTTCAGCAAAGTGAACCGCTTCCATCAATGAAGCACCGCCACATCCTCCTGTCACTATCAATATCTTTTCCCGTTTTATATCATAACCGTTTCCATAGGGCCCTCTTACTCCTATTTTTTGGCCAGGTTCCATCTCGTGAAGCGTCTCGGTAGCGTCTCCTCTTTTTTTAACGGTTATAAAATCGAAATCTTCTTTGGATATGGCCATGGGAACCTCGTCAACTCCTGGTATCCAGATCATCACGAATTGGCCGGCTTTGAATTTTTTACCCCATTCGAAAAACAAAGACCTGATGGTAGGGGTCTCCTCTTGGATCTTTTCTATCTCGACTATATCTACGCTGCTCATCGACCAAATATATGAACTAGACTTTTAGATATTTCGGTCGCTCCATATCTTACCATATCCAACGTGATATCAAATAGGTGAAAGCGGCCACACCTATAGATATAACTAACATGGGTATCATCACCTTCAAAAATTTACTCATCTTGCCGTCGAAGTATTCCAACGAGATGCTGATGCAGGGATGCACAGGCGTTACAATATAGCCCGCAAAGATGGATATGTACATGGCCTGGAAAGCCGCTAAGACGGCGATGGTCGGTAAAGCTTCAACCCTGGGGAGGCCGAAATAGATGGGAGCAACGATCATCGCAGGTAACATGATCCTCCCCGTAGCGAATCCGAGTAAAAATCCTAGACCCACTAATAAGATCAAACCAGGCACGGCCAAATCAGCTATCATATCACCTATGCCCGATGAGCTAAAAACATTGAAGAAAAAGTATAGTGCAAATATAAGCACCATAAAGTTCCATGGTTTCATCTCTTTGGCGGCTCCTATCAATATCTTTTTCTTGGAGTTCTTTATTATCAAAATAGCCATAAGCAAACTTATAGACACCGCTATCAGAACGAAGATGTTTTCCAAGTGATCCTCTACACCCACGCCGTAGTACAATCCAGCCCACATAACAGGTGCGATAATAAGTACTACCATGGGAGGGAGTAAAGAGTTAAAGTCGAACTCAGTATCATAAGTCATCTCACCTCCGGCTTTCCTCAAAAGAAAAAAGTAACCTAAGAATATAGTGAACAAAAAGAAAGGGATGTGGAATACTACGATGCTGAAGATCGAGAGATCAGCGGCATCAGAGGCCACTATCAGAGCGTAAGAGATAGGATATATGAAATAAATCACATGCCTGAACCAAATGTTGATAGCGGCTTTAAGATGACCAGCTAATCCTTCACCTGCTTTATCTACCAATGGAGCAGAAAATAACGCACCACCCGGGATAGGTAAAAGACCTATGAATGCAGGTATAGCTCCTAAAAAAGGTCTTCTTCCTATCCTGAGATTGTTGACGATATCATCTAACTTTCCACTCACTTGTAATATGCCGCCTATCATCGGGATCATACCAAGAGCGAAGATCAAAAAGATGGTATTGGGAGTAGTGATGGTCACATATAATTGTTCAAATATCTCCGCAGGTGCAAGGGTGAATAGACCTAGTATTAAACTACCGGAAAAAAGTGCTGCTATGAGGTTATAGTTGGCCCCTATAACGATAACGGCCATGGCTATGAAGAAACCTATCCATTGGATCGTCATCTAAAAGTCAGGACATTTAACTTGTCTTTAAGTTTTTTCCCATCTTACTTATCTTTTGTACTTTTGCATGAATCCATCTTTGAACTCTTTGAATTCCCCATCCATGATCGCTTCTCTGCTCTTCTTCATCAGCTCTATTATAAAATATAAATTGTGTACCGACGTTAATTTCATCCAAGCGAGTTCGTTCGATTTACACAGGTGCCGTATGTAAGCTCTTGTATAATTATCACAAGTAGGACAATCACAATCGGGATCTAGGGGTGTGTGATCATCCTTATAAGCGCTTTTATCTATCCTTATGGTCCCCTCGTTGGTAAATACACTCCTATGCCTCGCATTTCTAGTCGGATAAGCGCTGTCAAAAATATCCATACCTCTCTCTATAGCTTCTAGTATATCCTCAGGAGAACCCAGCCCCATGAAATATCTTGGCTTGTCTTCTGGGAAAACCTCACCACCTATGGAAGTCATAGCATACATATCCTCTTTAGGTTCTCCTATGGACAGACCACCCAGAGCATTTCCCTCGAATCCGATTTCGGCTATCTGCCGGCAGCTTTTTTTTCTCGATCCCGGGTCGGTTCCACCTTGCGATATCCCAAAAACCACTTTTCCTGCTTCTCTACATCTTTTTGCCCAATGGGCCGTCCTTTCCAAGGATATCTTTAGCTCTTCGCTTTCAGCCGGATAAGGAGGACAGTGATCCAAGCACATCGCAACGTCTGTATCCATCTTCTCCTGGATCTCGATATTCTTTTCTGGCGTGAGTTCATGGACAGCCCCATCTATCTCAGACTTGAATTTTACCTTTTCAGAATCTAGAGAGGATTTAAAACCGTCTCTTATCATCTGAAAGCCACCACTATCCGTGAAGATTATACCATCCCAATTCATGAACTCATGAAGGCCGCCCGCATCTTCTATGATCTGAATACCCGGCCGCATGATAAGATGGTATACATTGGTGATCAATGCTTCTACACCGATCTGACGTAGATCTTCCGAGGTCAGAGTTTTTACACCCGCCTTGGTGGCTACAGGCATGAACAAGGGGGTCTCCGCTTCCCTTCCATTTACCGTCAACTTACCAGTTCTAGCTCGTCCTTCAGTTGCTCTCGATACAAACTCAAATCCTGACATATCATCCCTCTATCAACATCGCATCTCCAAAGCTGTAAAATCTATATCCTTTACGCATGGCCTCTCGGTACGCAGATAATATCTTATCTTTACCGGCAAAGGCACTGACCAACATGACTAAAGTGGATTTGGGAAGATGGAAATTAGTTAGTAATAGGTCAATACCCGACTGGAAATCATACCCCGGGTGTATGAACAGATCGGTCCAGCCGCTCTGTGCCTCCACCCTTCCTTTTTTTGAAGCGCTCTCCACGGCTCTCACCGTGGTGGTTCCGACCAATATCACTCTTCTACCCTCGTGGTTCGCTCTATTGATAGCTTCCGCCGCTTCTTCTCCGACTTTAAAGAACTCTTCTCCCATCTCATGTTTTTCGATATCATCTACTTTGACCGGTAAAAAAGTTGCAGGACCAACATGGAGTATTATATCATGTATCTCCACCCCCTTATTTTCGATCTTTTGGAGAAGTTCTTCGCTGAAGTGAAAACCCGCCGTGGGAGCGGCGACGGACCCTTTTTTCTCCGCGTAAACCGTCTGGTACTCGTCATCATCAGCGATTTCTTTTTTGATGTAGGGTGGTGTAGGCATTTTACCAAATTTTTCCATCAGATCTACCGCAGTGTCGTTGTCTATATCTATAACAAATAAACCTTCATCTCCGTCTTCCAATACCTCAAATTCTTTGTTTCCGATCACGATGGATCTGCCTTCCCGTATATTGCTACCCGTTATCAGACATTCCCAACCTTTTTTAAGAGGACGGTAAAAGAGTACTTCTATCCTGCCACCGGTGTCTTTCTTTCCTTCGAGTTTAGCAGGCATAACCTTGGACCTGTTTTTGATCAACACATCATCCTCTCTCAACAAAGAGACTATCTCTTTAAAGGTCAGATGTTTATTTTCGTTACTACCTAGAAAAAAAAGTTTAGATTCATCTCTAGGCCTTTTCGGTCTTTGAGCGATCAGCTCTTTGTCCAGTTCATAATCGAAATCAGAGAGTTTCATCGGTAGATGCATGTATGAGGTGGTAATAAAGTTTTACAGGGGAGGAAGAATGCTCTGATCATGATCTGATCATGTTCCTGATGAATATGAACAACAGGCCAAACAACAGTGGAAACATAAAGATGCTATAATAAGACTGCAATAATTGATTATCTGGATTGATATCTCTAAGAACATACCAAGTCAGTAAAGAGCTTATCGAAGCTAAGAACGCTATCAAGACGACTTCTTTATTCTCCATGCTAGCCCCATTATACATGGTTCAGTCATATAAAAAAACTTCGAAAGAAGGGATATCTAAAATCAGAAGAGCTATGACCCTTGTTGAAAACAACTCAAAGACGAAAGGGATAAAATTTTAAACAAGTTCTTTTATCAGATAGCTGAAGACATATTCTTCGCGAGTTAAAAAAAGCCCCGTAGTGTAGAGGTCAATCATGTGAGGTTCTGGTCCTTGCGACGGCGGTTCGAATCCGCCCGGGGCTACTCTTTATCCTATTATCTCGGCATGATACTCTTTTGGAGTTGAATCGATATACAGCTTTTGAGAATATTCATCCATGGAATTTTCGGCTAACGTGATATGCACTATCTCCGATTCCACGCCGCCGTATTCAGTCACAACTTGGAACTCCACAACTACTTCTTTTGGATCGAAATTAGTATTAACTATGGTAACGTTCACAAAGGCCTCCCCGTCTGATGACTCTCCTTCGGTCTCTATTATCTTAACCTCATCCTCCGATACGATTATCTCCGCTTTAAAATCCACAGCAGTCTCTTCTTCCGGTATAAATATCTCTTTTGAATACTCTTCATCAGACCTCTCAGGCGCTCGTATAACCTTTGTTTCTGAATAATGATTCTCTTCTTCTGTGAACACCTGAAATTCGACCACTATCTCTTTCGGTTCGTCATAAGTATTTAAGATAGGGATATATATCACTACACGACCCTCATCACTGAAGTAATCTCCCCGGGCATCCTCGCCTTCGGGCACGCCTACGACTCCTTCTGGTTCTGTGGTACATCCGCTTAGGATCAACGCTGAGAATAGCAGTAGAACCACAGCGAGTAAACAAAGACCTCTTTTTGCATTCATACTTTCCTCAAGTACTAATAACGCCGATAGGTCTTATATAAATCATAGTAACGAGATACACATCCAACGTTTGCTATCTCTCGTTAGCACATCGGAAATAGGGGAAATCTTTATATTTTAGGTAGTCCTAAATTCAAGAGATATCATGTCCTCTTTACTCAACATTACACTCTTCGGTTTGCTCAGTGGTGTTTTAGGTACCACCGCAGGAGGTCTCTTTGTAGTATTGGTAAGTAAGATCAAAAACAAATTGTTGAGCATCTTACTCGGTTTTTCTGCGGGTGTGATGGTGGCCATAACCTTCATTGAACTCATACCGGAAGCCATCCATGAAGGATCGTTGACCACAGCCGTGATAGGGATCGTATTAGGAGTCGCTATAATAGGTTTTATAGACTTGAAGTTCCCTCATAGACACTTCACCCTCGATCGTGACGGCGGCGAGGAAAGGGCAAAACACCTCAAAACAGGTATACTACTCAGTATAGGTATAGCTATGCACAATCTGCCTGAAGGCGTAGCCATCGGAGCGGCATTCATGGTCAGTTACGAAGTAGGCTTGGCTCTTGCCATACTCATGGCCATACATAACCTTCCTGAGGGTATGGCCGTCGGTGCGGCCATGAGCGTAGGAGAAGTGAAAAATAGTAAGATCATAGGTGTGACGATCCTGGCGGGAGTGCCCATGGGTGTAGGGGCATTCATCGGCGGTTTTTTTGGAGGTGTTTCCGATCTAGCTCTTTCTATCGGCCTGGGATTTGCCGCAGGAGCCATGCTTTACATAGTTTTTGATGAACTGATACCCAGCGCACACAAGAAGATGAAAGGTCACTATGCCATAGCAGGTATACTTTCAGGCATAATATTGGGTATAGTATTCATCGAACTGTTACATTGAATCAAAGCTTGAAAGGGCAAAGGATAATAACTACTATGCGCTTACCCAACAAAATTTACTATGATACTTGGTACTTTCATCTTTCACCTACGTTCATTGCGGGCCCTTGGGTCTTATCGGAACAAAAGGTTCCAAATATCCCCAAGGCTTCCTCATTCGCTAACGCTCATTGCGGGCCCTTGGGTCTTGTCGGAACAAAAGGTTCCAATTGCCCCCAAGGCTTCCTCATTCGCTAACGCTCATTGCGGGCCCTTGGGGTAGTCCGGATAACCTCTCGGCTTTCGGAGCCGAGGCTGGGGGTTCAAATCCCCCAGGGTCCGTCTTTCCACTTCCGGGATTTGCTGGGATTCGAACCCTTTGTAGAGTGACTTAACTAATTTCTGACTCCGCCGAGAAAATAAGTTTAAATACCTGATATTTCATGCAAATTAAAGGTGGTATCCATGGATGAGATGAAAGTAGGAAGTTGTTTGGTCGTGATCCTACTGATATTTGGTTTGATCTTTTCTACTCTCGGTTGCATAGGCGACGATGAAGTTTTGGAAATGAACATATTAGAAGTTGAACAACGACCAGTGGATAAAAATGGTATACCTCCTGAACGAGGATATGTGTACCTTTATCTACACGTCGAGATGATCAACTTGATGGACGATAGGGTTTTGAGTTTAGATCCTGAGGATTTTGAACTGAAAACGGATATAGAAGGATCATATAGATATGCAGAGGAAACAAGAGGGAGTCAAAACATCCCTTCAAATTCAGAAGGTGATCTTTGGATAAGCTTTGAGATGGCCTACCCTGAAAAAGGGGAAACCCTGGTTTACCATATAGATGATGAAGATTCTAAAGAAAAAACCATCCCTACCTACTCTTTGAAAAACTTTGCAGATATCCGAGTGAACAAGGCGGAGATCAGGGAACACGACCACGAAGGCGAAGATCCACAGGAAGGGTATGAATTTCTTTGGATAGAAATAGAAACTGAAAACTTGGACCGTTGGAACCTCCCATTACAGCAACCTCCTTTACCTTCATACCCCTATGTTATCACCGATGAAGGAAGAGAGCACGACATAACAAGAGATAAAGGGATACCCTATGAGTTGGAAGCCCATTCAGTAAAAAATTTTTGGGCTATAGTAGAATTACCTGAAGACGAGACCGCTAAAACATTGGTCATAGAGGCTAGATGGGCCCCGGAGCCTTACGTTATAGATATGCCTGAGTATGATTGATATAACTTAAAGTAATCAATCATCGTATTCAAAATAGAAGTCCAAATTACCGATGTATGTATTGAGATTTTAACAAGTCGTCTGTGTCACTTAGTCTCATCCGGTGATCTAGTTTCAACCTTTAAGGTTTTACGGTTGGGCCATTTTCCGGATTTTTGGATGATTATCATGTCTTCGCGCACCCGTACAAACACTTCATCGCCGACTTCCATACCGGCGGCCTCCAATTCATCTTCGTTGAGGCTTAGATGTGCATTGTGAAACTTATCATCCTGTCCCTTGGAACCACTTGGATTTAGCTTCTTTTTTCTGACCATGTTTATCTGCGATTTAATGTTCACTTCTGTTATTTAAACCTAACTGATGCATCTGCCGTTTCACAGGATGAAGAGCCTGACGATAAAATATATGCCGATACAGAAGGAATAACCTGGAATCAAGTACTTCCATATTCTGTTGGGTATAACTCTTAGTATGTACGGAGCAAGTATAGAAGCAAAGAAAGAGCCAGTAAACATCGATGGGAGAAGGAATAGATCTATATCTCCTACTCCATATGCAAGGGCAAAAAAAGTTATAGCTCCTACAGAAGAGACAAATCCCTCTGTGGTCTGTGTTAGGGCGGCAGCGGTCTTTTCATAGATACCAGAAAGTATGTTTCCCATGACCAGTACAGGGCCGTAACCTCCACCACCAACTCCTTTATTGAAACCTGCGATAGCCGCAAAAGTTACTATGAATTTCGGTCTAAATGTATATTCTTTGCTTCCTTTTACACGTACCAATCCAAGAAATCCCATGGCGATCACCAGTATGGCTATATAAGTATTCAAGAAGATCTCTGGAGGCTGTATAAAATAATGCACTAACAGAGTTGAACAGACTATCATGATCGCACCAATGCCCGCTGTAAAAGCTACCGTTTTGGTTTCATCGTTAAGAGGTCTTTTGAGCGAGTAATTTACGTTCTCGAACTCATGGTGAAACCAACCAGAAACTAGACCTGACATCGCCGCTACTATAACTAGAGATGGTATAACCTCAAGAGCCGGGTTATATCCCATCATTATAAGGATTGGAGCAGATACAGTACCGAGACCTTGTCCAGCCGAACTGTCGATTAGGTCGAAGATGAATATTAGCAATATCACAACAGGGATAAGTCTTATTCAGATCACCTCTTCTCTAGAAGATAAAGATGATCCAAGTTGCTTTTTAAATTTTTTCAACGGAGCACTAGCGGTATCGGAACTCAAGAAGATCACATCAGAAGATATGCTCTATTTATCCTAGAATATCACAAGAATATGTACATCAGTCCCATGGCTCCAACGTAAAAACACATGGCTAATGCGAGCTTATTAAACTTCTCTTTTCTGATCTTCATCCTTTCTGTGATGTCTTTCTCATCGTTCCAAAACATGGCCGATGCACCCATCTTGCTTCTATCTATTATATCTTTATTTTCCATCTTTTTACCTCCACATTCTTTTTGTATTCATTATATATCCCTTATATATCTTTTCAATATTCATTACTAATCATTCTTATATGATATGTATAACTTATAAGTTGGATATAAACCTTACGGCAATATATAGGATATCTGAAGATATCAGGGTGAAAATAAAATTAAATAATGTCGAAACTCGAGTTTGAAAATATTCGATATCATATCCAGAAACTCAAACCCATAAATATCCGTAAAGATTATACCAAGGCTACTTTATCTGTATCGAGCAAAGATGAAAAACAGAGGGACGGCGGATCTCCCTTTGCATGGGGGAAGTGCGCCAAGATGGTTGTTCAAGAGGATGGTAAGACTGAGTAAGGGCATAACCAAAGTTATAATAGAAGAATATGGGCAAGAAGAATTCCTCAGAAGGATAACAGACCCGCACTGGTTTCAGGCCCTTTCTTGTACAATAGGATTCGACTGGCACTCTAGCGGGACCACGACCACGACTTGTGGGGCTCTGAAAGTCGGTCTCGATGCACAAAAACACGGTATAGCTGTAACGGGTGGAAAGGGAAACACCAGTAGAAAAGTTCCCCAAGAGATCAAAAAGTTAGAGGATATATACCCCATAAAACCTACCCGGATAGACCGGTTGATAGATAATTCTAAACTTTCAGCTAGAGTTGATAATTCATGTGTCCAAGACAACTATGATCTGTATCACCACTGCTTTATCGTAACCGAAAAGGGAAACTGGGGTGTTATCCAACAGGGCATGAAAGAAGAGGAAGGATACGCAAGAAGATATCATTGGCTTTCAGAAAAAGTAGATGATTTCGTCGAAGAACCCCACCAGGGCGTATGCTGTGATAGAAAAGAAAAAGACGTACTGAACATGACTTCTAAAGAGAGCGAAGAATCCAGAAAAACAAGTTTGGACCTGATAAACGATAACCCCGACCACATCAGAAAATATTTGGGCAAAAAAGGGCAGATGACTCTAACGGATTTTGAACCTGGCAAAAAGATCAAAAAGTTGAAGATGCCGTCACACCACCCCATTTTAGATGTAGACTTATCAAAGAAAGAATGGAATGTGCTCAAAAAGGCCTATGAGATCCAACCTGATAGTTATAAAGAGCTGGTGAGTCTAAAGGGCATGGGTCCAAAAAAGATCAGAGCGTTAGCACTGGTATCGGACCTCATCTTCGGCAGCAAAGCGAGTTGGGAAGACCCTGTAAAGTACAGTTTTGCACACGGAGGTAAAGACGGCACACCGTTCCCTTTGGATAGAGATGTCTACGATTCGACCATCGATTTTTTAGAAGAAAATGTAAACAAAGCAGACATATCCGACAAAGACAAACACTACGCCATAAAGCGATTGAGCTCTCTTGTAGATGATTGAATAGACGGCGTTCACCTGCACTTTTGAGACCATACCACAACCTTTATAACACAGCTTGTGAGTAAAATAATACATAGACGGTGGTCATTTGGAAGAAGATGATATTGGAGGAACTTCAAAGGAACTGACTCAAAAAATAGAGGAACTCCAAAGGAAGCACGATAAATTATATTATGATGAATATGAAGACTCAGAAAGCAGAGATTACATGAGGAATGAGCTTGAAAAATTAAAAAGAGAAACACACGAACTCAAAAAAGAGATAAACAGACTAAAAAAACCACCTCTACTTGTGGGAGTCGTAAAAGAGCTTTTACCAAATGATAAAGCCGTTATTGAGAGTACCACCGGACCCGATTTTATCGTGAACGTGGCTGATTTTCTCCCCGGAAGAGAGCTAACGCCCGGAACGAGAGTTGCTTTGAACAAACAAACTCTATCTGTGGTGAGGGTTCTGCCGCCACCCGTAGATCCAAATATAATGGGCGCTGAACTCATCAAAAAACCAGAAGTCACATACGAGGACATAGGAGGACTCAAAGACCAGATCAAAGAAGTGAGAGAAACGGTAGAAGACCCTTTACTATATCCTGAAAGATTTTCAAGAAGAGGGATAGATCCACCCAGGGCTGTTCTTTTGGTCGGACCCCCTGGAACAGGTAAAACCATGATGGCAAAGGCAGTAGCTAATTCGACCAACGCCACGTTCATAAAACTCGTTGGATCCGAACTCGTACAAAAATATATAGGTGAAGGTGCAAGGATGGTAAGGGAGCTTTTTCAGATGGCTAGAGAAAAATCACCTTCAGTTATATTCATGGATGAGCTCGATTCTGTGGCTACCAAAAGGCAGGAAAGATCCACGTCCGGAGATAGGGAAGTCCAAAGAACCATGATGCAACTTCTATCCGAGCTCGATGGTTTTGATCCGTTGGGAGAGGTGAAGATCATCGGTGCCACCAACAGGCCAGAGTTACTAGATAAAGCACTTTTAAGACCAGGAAGGTTCGACAGGATAATAGAAACACCCAAACCTGATTTCGAAGGTAGAAAGATGATCTTCGAGATCCATATGAAAGGTATGGGAGTAGAAGACGATATAAACATACCCTTTTTAGCGGAAAGGTCCGAAGGTGCAAGCGGCGCCGATATAAAGGCGATCTGCACTGAAGCCGGTATGTTCTGTATCAGAAAAGATAAAGAAAAGATAAGCGAAAGAGATTTTGTCGAGGCCATCGATAAAGTATTAGAGGACTCTTCAGAAAGTAAGATAAAGCGTGAAGTAATGTTCGCATGATAGCTCAATCCTGATCATCTTCGTTATATTCTTCTATGACCAAGGATCCTACATAACCACAATCCTCACAGGCGTACTTGTAACCTGTGATAAAAGCTGCTTCTGGAACTATCTTTTTGCTGCCGCACTTGGGGCATCTCAAAGTCTTCTTTTTTTCCATCATAGTACCCATTGTTTAGTAAAGCTGTCCCCTGGTCGTAACAGGTAGGTTCATGGTATGGTACATCCAACTCCCCTCCTTGACTCAGACCAGGGGTTTGTCCAGCCCTGGGGTTGGTCCCTGATCATATTTGGACGTCTCGTCCCTCTCACAGGGGGACCCTACAGGACCGTATCCAGCCCTTGCATCATGGTTCACAGCGCTGGGGGGCTCACCATGATCTTCGTAGCTGGACATATGAGTAATGAGGAAAGACGTATTTTAATCCTACGTACGCCTTCGTGGACATCATTAAAACTTTATAATAGTTGAGTGTATGTGTACTCCATGAGCGCCCTTGACTCATATCTAGGAGACGAGGACATGAACTTGGTATCGCTGAAGGGGTCGATCACTCATGAAACAAAATAGAGATGATAAAAAACCGAAAACGAAAACAACTGAATCCAGTAAAAAAGTGATGAAAAGGAAGGATGAAGAGAGGACTGAAGCGATAAAAACTCTTTTGATAGCGAGCTACCGAGAACAGTATCCTGACGAATCATTAGACGTTATAAGACAGATAATAGAGCAAGAAGAGCCCGAAAAGATCATAATTTTGAAGATAATCGAAGAAAAAACATCGTCTGAATTGATAGATGCCAATATGGGCTTAGAAGAAAAGAAAAGGTTCTTGGAGTCCATCAGAGAGGAAAAAAAAGAGCATGCTGATAGATACGCTAAAGATCTTATCAGACTAGTAGAGAAATTCGAGATACCATCCGAAGTCCATCTTAGAAAAGGCGAAAACATCGCGGTAGAGATAATCGAAGAGTTCGAAACCATGGATGTGGATCACATAATACTTCATGGGGCAAAAAAAGGCCCCCTGGGAAAAGTCATGGAGGGTAGTGTTTCAGAAAACGTTAAAAGAGGCGTGGATACAAAGAAAGTAACACTGCTAGACTGATGTACCATCTATGACTAGTACATATATCGATGAAGATCAAACTTTTAAAAAGAAATCTAGAAAATATTAAAAAGAACTAACCCGATGCGAAAAAAACCACATCATAGTCAAAGACACATGGTTTGCTGAATTTGATCGTGTGCAGGCTGCTCCTGCATCCTCAGATGAAGTCCTGCGGATGTCTTCGACTAGTTGCGATGGTCCTACGGAGTTATGTCCTTTACTAT